>JAJDDU010000255.1 GCA_029260155.1 Phycisphaerae bacterium
GACCATCGGGTGAGCGTCGCACGATCAACTTCCGCAAGCGTGATTTGATGGGCTTGTTTCACCAGTCTCATCCTCCTTCCAGAGGACGAAACCCGCAAGAAAACCGTAAAATTCCTCAATTCTGAAACACTACACTAGGTCATGAACAGCGATGCTATTCTGAAGGGACCACGGCGTTCGATTGGTTTCCGCTGACGATCGGCGATGACATCGGCGGATCGCAACAGGCCACCAACGCGGAGCGCGACCTTGATTTGGCCGAGCGTGCCGCGCTGATTCGGGGCTACCGGGGCTATCGACTGCTGATGGACCAGGGTGGCACCGAGGTCGGCGCCGTCAATGCTGCGGCCAAGCCGTTCAATGAATGGTACAAAGCTGCCGCCTACGATCCCGACGCGCCGGACGTTCCCCGGTTGGCTTTTGAGGGATTCCCGTTCGAGGAGCACACGGTTCCGCCGGATCATTGGCTGCACGCTTTCGGGCGAGACCCGTTGCACAATGCGGATGGTAATTTCCGTGCGAGCGGAGACCCTTTCGACAATCCGGATCCGGCCGTCATTGCTACGACGCCGGCTGGGTACTACGACGGCTCTGATGACGCTGGGGAATTCACGACAAATCCGAACGACAACCGCTACGGCATTTTCGACATGTCGGGGAACGTCTGGGAGATTCTCACTGACCAAGTAACAACCACGGACAGTACCACGCCCGACCGAGCCATCGCCGGGGGAAGCTATCGATCCAACAACCGTCAGGTCAGCTGTGCCAACCGCGGCGACATCGGCCCGGGCTCGACCCGTCCGGTTGTCGGATTCCGCGTGGCTCGGGTTTCGACGAATCCGTGTTCCCCGGGTGACTGGAATCTGGACGGAGTCATCGATGTCCAGGACTTCTTCGCATTCGTTTCCTGCTTCGGCGGCGCTCAGGGAGCGATCGAGCGTGGCTGCGCGTGTTTTGACAGCGACACGGACGGCGACGTGGACTGGTCCGACTTCGGCACTTTTCAAACGGTAGTCACTCCCGTTTCGCGGTGAGTCCCGTCCCAGGGGCAACGCACTACAAGGTAATTGAGCGGCGGCGGAAAAATGTCCTTGACCAAACCCGCTGCGGCTCGTATACTTGCATTATGACGCAAACGAGCAAATGTAAGCCGGCCGGTATGTCGAGGCGGAAGTGCTGCGAGCGAGTAGGGGGGCTGCTTGATCCGCGGTTCTTTCGGGCGCTGTGCGATCCGAACCGAGTCGCAATTCTGGCGCGACTCGCGGGCAGCGTTGAGCCGTGCACTGTCAGCGGGATCAACGAATGTTGCCCGATCGACATTTCGGTAGTCTCGCGTCACCTGGGCGTGCTGCGCGATGCGGGGATTCTGCGTTCGGAGAAGCGCGGGAAGGAAGTCTACTATTCGGTTCGATATGACCATTTGGTCGAGACGCTGCGGGGCATCGCGGATGCCATGGAGGGTTGTTGCCCGAACAAGTCATCTTCAGAGGAGAAAACCAGTGGAAATACATGAAACCATTCATCAAGAAGTGTCCGAAGCCTACACCAAGGCGGTAGAATCTCCCGCACCGGGATCATGCTGTTCAGGTCCCGCAGTCCAGAAGGGCGTGGTGGTCAAGCTGGCCGGCTATTCGCGTGAGGAGTTGGAAGCCCTGCCGGCTGAAGCGGTGGCGAACTCGTTCGGCTGCGGCAATCCGTTGGCTTTCGCAGGCGTTGGCGAGGGCGACGTCGTGCTCGACTTGGGGTCCGGCGCTGGGATCGACATTCTGATCGCCTCGAAGAAAGTTGGCCCTTCCGGGCGGGCGATCGGCATCGACATGACCGATGCGATGATCGCAAAGGCCAACGAGAATATCGCAGCGTCCGGCCTACACAACGTCGAAGTGCGAAAGGGGATCATCGAGGACATGCCGGTCGAGGCGGGGTCCGTGGATTGGGTGATTTCCAACTGCGTGATCAACCTCTCTCCTGAGAAGGCGAAGGTCTTTGCGGAAATCGCCCGCGTGCTGAGACCCGGCGGGCGGATGCGCGTCTCGGACATCGTTGTCGAGCGAATCCCGGATTGGATTCGGCAGAGCAAGGCACTCTACAGCTCGTGCGTGGCCGGTGCGATCAGTGAGGCTGAGTACGTGGCCGGGTTGGAGCGAGCGGGATTGGTTGATGTCGAGGTTGAGGAACGCATAGTGTACGATGCTTCCCAGCTCATGGGGTTCCTGAAAAGCGAACTCGACGACGCGTCGTCGGATGACTCGCGGATGGAGATCGGCGAGGCCGCAGTCGCATCGTTGGTCGGCTCCGTGTGGAGCGCGAAGTTCACCGCGCGGAAGGCCTGAAGCCTGATGGGCAGGGGCACCTGCCGACACGTAGAACGCGGCGACATCGTTGGCGCGGGGATTCTGACCGTCATCGAACCGACCGCGCATGCGTCAATTGCCGCAATGGCTGGGGGTTGTGACACGAATTCGACTCTCGCGCGCCGCGGCTTGATAACGGTCGTTGTTGTTTTCGAGGCGGTGTGCTCTGTCGATGGGCATCGTCGTGGGCACGGGGAGTCCCGCTGCCGAGACTTTCCGTCGTTGTTTCGCGCGCCGGGGTGGACTGTGGTACGGTTCGTGCTTAGCATCCCCGCGTGTTGTCGGGGCTGAACGTCCCTTCACCGAAGCCATTGCTCTATCGGGCAATGCAGGTGTCCGCGCGATTGCACGTACGGGTGAAGACGCTATTATGCGCCGGCGAAACGTGTTCCTTTTGGTTAGATGTAGAAACGGTTTATGTCAGGGGTAATGCCATGAAGCTTAAGCTGACGATTCTGTGTGGCGTGATTGCGTTTGGTGTTGGTTTCGGGTTGTGGGGTGCGTCGTCGCCTGCGGATGCGGGGGAGGCATCGGTTGCGGGTTCTGCAGCCGTCGTGCTGACGGCCATGGGTCCGGAGGATTCCCCGTATTCGTACGTGGGATCCAAGAAATGCAAGAAATGCCACTCGAAGCAGCACAAGAGCTGGCGCGGGGGCGTCAAGGCCAAGGCGATTGATACGCTCATGCCCGGCAATGCCAAAGAAATCAAGGAGAAAAGCGGCCTTGACGTCGCCAAGGACTACAGCGCGGATCCGGCGTGCCTGAAATGCCACGCTACCGGGTACGGCAAGACGGGCGGTTACGCGGTGCCCCCCCCCGACGACAAGAAGGCGGCTCGCAAGGCCAAGTCGCTGGCGGGGGTCGGCTGCGAGTCCTGTCATGGTCCGGGCAGCGGGTACGTCAAGCTGCACGAGGAGATCATGAAGAGCAAACGCAAGTACACTTCAGAGGAAATGTACGCGGCCGGGCTCCTCAAGATCGACGAGAGCACTTGCAAGACTTGCCACGATGCCGGCGGTCCAACGGCGCCGGCAGAGCCGTTCGACTTCGAGAGAATGAAGGTGAAGCTCCATAAGAACTTCCCCCTCAAGCAACGCCAGGAATAGTGACTCGATCGCGAAAGGTGCGGATGACCATGTTCGAACGGCAGGTGTTGTTGGCCACGGTGTGCGCGGCGATGGTCTTGGCGTCTGCGGGTCGAGGGGCCGATGACGTGGTGACCTGCGTCACCTGCCACGCGGAGCAGGCGGATCAGTTCTCCCGATCGGTTCACGCGTTGCTCAAATGCCAGGAATGCCATGCCGGCGACTTGGCCTATCCGGTCTCGCCGCAGGAGGTGGGGCGGTATCTCAGTCGGCGGTACGGGTCGAACCTCGCGTTCTACCACGGCTCCTCATTCAACGGTAAGCCGCAGCGCGCGGACGTGCCTGTCTTGTGTGGCAATTGTCACGCGGACGTCCAACGGATGAATCCGTACGGCCTGCGTACCGACCAGTTGGCGCGGTACTGGACGAGCGGCCACGGCAGCACCCTGAAGAACAGCGGCGATGATCGGGTGGCGGTGTGCGTTGACTGTCACGGTGTACACGACATTCTTCACAAGAAAGACCCCCATAGCCGGACGAACCCGCTGAACGTGCCGGATACCTGTGCGTATTGTCACTCGGACACCGCGCTGATGGGTGAATACGATCTTCCGGTGGAGGTGGTGTCCGAGTATCGCGACAGCGTTCATGGCAAGCTGCTTCTGGAGCAGGGCGACTCGGGCGCGCCGACGTGCGCCACGTGTCACGGCAACCACTCCGCCATGCCTCCCGGGTTCGCGACGGTGGGGGCGGTTTGCGGGCAGTGTCATCTGCATGTGGCTGAGTTGTTTGCCGAGAGTATTCACGCGTCTCAGTCCGAACACAAAGGCTGCGTGCAGTGTCACGGTGGGGGGGAGGACCGACACTTCCACTTCATCGAGCGCGTCAATCAGCCGCCGGGCATCATGATCCAGCGTTACGCACACTTGCTTGCTTCCAACGCTGCGCCGACGGCTGCGCAGATCGCTGACACGATTCACCCCGACGCCAAGAAGATCGTCATGCATGCACTCCCGACCTGCCTAGATTGCCACGAGGAGCTCGACGAAGACGAGAGCCTCCCCAAGCTGCTCGGGCTCCTCGACGATATCGCCGACGCCGAGCGGTACTACGTGCAGACAGCGGACCGTCTTGCTAATGTTGGTTCTGGTGTGTTGTTGGTGGACAATCAGATGTTCCTTTTCGAGGACGCCAAAACACACTTGATCGCGCTCGCCCCCATACAGCACACTTTGGATAACGAAGCCGTGGGCGAGGAGGTGACTGCACTGAATGCTGTATGCGATCAGGTCAACGCCGAGCTCGACGATTTGGAGAATGGCTTGGCGACGCGGTACCGTGCGTTGGTGCCCATCTGGGCTTTCACGCTGTTCTTTGCGTTTGTTTTATACGCCAAATTCAAGCAGCTCAAACGAGATTGGGTCAAGCCGCTGGCCCACGACGCGAGAGGATGACGGATGGCTGTGACGACTGAAAAACCGCCCTCGCGCCGGGGCTTTATCGAGCTACTGGTCGTCCTTGGCACGTTCGTCTCGGGCGTCGCCATGGCAGTTCCCGGTTTGATGTACATGTGGCCTGCGGCGAAGGGCGGCGGCGTTGGAAAAGTCGAAGTCGAAGGTGCCAGTGGTATGGCACCCGGTGACGGGAAGATCATTCAGGTCGGCAGCACTGCGGTGATTGTCGTACGCGGGCGGTCCGGTTTTCGAGCGTATTCCGCGGTATGTACGCATCTGGGTTGCCTGGTCAGGTGGGATGCGTCAGAACAGCAGTTCTTTTGTCCTTGTCATGCCGCGGTGTTCGACGAAAACGGTCAGGTGGTCTCCGGTCCACCTCCGGCCCCGCTTCCCTCGATGGTGGTGAAGGAAGTCGGCGACACGGTCTTCGTGGTGGCGGCGTAGGCGGCGCCGATGTCGGGTTCCTACTAAAGAAGGATCACTTAGAAGATGGGCTTGATCAATCGCGTAGAAGGTTTCTTCAACGACCGCTACGACACCGTGCTGGCGAAGGATCTTATCAATAGCCAGGTGCACAAACGCCTGCCGCCGCGCACTGGGTGGCTGCATATCTACGGGAGTCTTTCGCTCCTTCTGTTCGTGAGCCAGACCGTCACGGGCATCATGCTCTTGATGTACTACCGCCCCACACCCGAGGCGGCCCACAAGTCGATTCAGTACATCACTGCCGAGGTACAATTCGGCTGGCTGTACCGCCAGATTCACGCGTGGGGCGCGTCGTTAATGATCCTGGCGGTTTTGATCCACATGTGTCGCACGTTCTT
>JAJDDU010000256.1 GCA_029260155.1 Phycisphaerae bacterium
CTGGTGATGTGAACGCCCGTTGCAAGATCAACCGGACGGACGAAGTCGGCGAGCTTGCGCAGAATCTCAACTCGATGGCGGAACAGGTGACGCGCAAGCACGCGGAGATCGTGCAGCTGAATGCGGATCTCGAACACCGGGTGTTGGAACGGACCTCGCAGCTACGCGAGCTGGCGTCGCGCGACGCGCTGACCGGGCTGTACAACCGCCGACACATGGGCGAAGTCCTGGCGCGGCGCTTCTCTGAAGCGCGTCGCTACGGTGGCAATCTCGCGCTCATGATGATCGATATGGACAAATTCAAGGCAGTGAACGACGCCTTCGGGCACCAGGTGGGGGACGAACTGCTGATCCTGACGGCGCTGACGATTTCGAGTCAGCTTCGTACGGCGGATGTGGCTGCGCGATTCGGCGGAGACGAGTTCATAGTCCTTCTCCCGCATGCGGAAAGCGGCCCCGCCCAGACACTGGGGCGACGCATTGCGGATCGCTTCCGGAGCGAGGTCAAGCGGCAATTGCCACAGCTGGATGTGAGCCTCTCCATCGGCATCGCAGGGCTGGGCGAGCTGGATGTCGAGACACACGAGGAATTCATCCGAGCGGCCGATCAAGCCCTGTACGAAGCCAAGGCTTTGGGCAGGGATCGCGTGGTCTTGGCCCATGTCGGCGGACAATAAACGCGATCATTGGACGAATAACTCGATGCGCAGGCGCGATCCGCGCCACCGATGCAGCATTCGTGCGTCGATTCAAGTTCCCCGTCGTGATTGTAATCGCCGCGGGTGTGCGTGCGTGCTACACTTGATGCAGGCAAGGCTCTTGTTGGAGTGAATGTGGCCATGTGGGCGGCGATGGGGAAATTCGTTGGCGGGAAGGTGCTGACTGCGATACTCATCGTGGCCACCGGGGCATCGCTGATCTGGTTCTGGAAACACCCGGAGGTTCTGCGGGCGCTTTGGGAGAATCTCAAGGGCGTCTTGGCGTGGCTAGGATTTGCGATCGTGCTACCCTGGGCGACGTTCTTCGTACCCGCCAAGGTCGTCAAGTTGGAATCGAATCGCTCCGCGGCTGCGATGTTGATCGGCTACTTGCTGGCCGATGTGCTGGTCGCTTTTTGGTTGTCTGAATGGAGCGTCGCGGGAACGCTGACGTGGGTGGTGCTTCTGCTTGGCTTCCTGACGGCCGGTGTTTATAATTTTTTGGTATGCGATTTCGTGGCGGAGCGTGTGGACGGAGGCGTCTAGTTTCCGCGGCGCGTCGCTTGAGGAACGGGTCATGTCGGCACTTCAACCAGGTCAACGCATCGGCAGCTATCTGCTGGAAGCGTTGGTGGGCACTGGCAGTTTCGGGCAGGTGTGGCGTGCGCGTCATCACATGTTCGACGAGCACGTGGCCATCAAGGTGCCGACGGACGCGGACTACGTGCAGAACCTGCGTCGTGAGGGCGTCGCAATTCACGGCCTGCGCCATGCCAACATCGTGCGGGCCATCGACCTGGACCCCTACAGCGATCCGCCGTATCTGGTCATGGAGTTTGTGAAGGGCGATTCGCTTCGCGCGGTGATCGATGCTCATCCCAAGGGTTTGCCGATTGAGGCGGCGCGGGAGATCATGCTGGGGGTTCTGCGGGCCATGGAGACTGCCCACAAAGCCGGCGTGATTCATCGGGACATCAAGCCGGCGAACATTCTGCTGACCAAGCGTGCGAACGAAGTTGCGACGGTGACGGAACTTTGCGTGAAGGTCGCGGACTTCGGCCTCGGTCGCGTCGGAGGGCTGACCACACAATCGATCATGCAGTCGGGCAACGACTTGACCGGGCAAGGCAGCGGCGTCGCTGGGACGTTGGCGTATATGGCACCGGAGCAAAAAGAAGGCATCGAGGTTGATGGGCGGGCGGATCTGTACTCGTGCGGCATCGTTCTGTTTGAGATGCTGACGGGCGAACGGCCGCAGGGGGCAGAGGTGCCGAGCTCATTGCGGGCGGAGGTTCCGCGGTGGCTGGATACGGTGTTCGAAGAGTGTTACGTGCGGCGGGACCGCCGATTCGCCAGTGCTTCGAAGATGATCGATGCGTTGGCAGTGCCCGGCGCGCGGAGCAGGGCAGAAAACAGTGCAACCGACGGGCAAACGTGCCCATCGTGCCACCGGATGGCACTTCGCGATGACCAGTTTTGTATACAGTGCGGCGTTCAGCTGGCGATGTCCGTTCCGCGATGTGGAGCATGCAACGCCCATGTGCAGGCGTCGGATTGTTATTGCATTTTCTGTGGGAACGATTTGAGGGTCAAAGCCGGCTAGCGATGGGAGGTGCGATGTGATAACCAATGTCGGGCTTTTCATTGCGGTGGCGGCGGTGGCGGCGGTCATCTGCTTCTTCTTCGTGCTGGGAAGCGTCCTGGTTGGGGTTCTGCGCACTGCGCGCGTTTTCTTGATCAACTTGTTGTTCCGTCGTGGGCCTCGCGCTGCGGGGGGCGGTGGCGGATGGTCGGCGCGGAGTCAGCGCATCTGCGTTCGCGCGGGGTGTGGCCGGGCGAACGTGCGCGAGGCAAAGTATTGCGCCCAATGCGGGCAGCGGCTTGACGGATGAACGAACACGCGAACAAGATGCTCACGGCGGAGTCGGCGTACCTATCCGGCGTGGAGGCGAAGCTTGAGGCTTCCAAGGGCAAGGTACTCCAGGGGTCGCACTGGAAGACTTCCCGGCAGGACGATTCGGATCGTCTTCGGGCGGTGATGGCCACCCATCGCGTGTACGATCGCGAGCGACTCAAAGAGCTGCCGCACAACCGGCGGGTCGCGTTGCACGGATACCGTCGCACATGGTGGTTCGGGAAGCGGCGTACGGGTATTGTGGTGGCCTCGGTGCTGTGCCCGTTGGAGGCGTTGGTGGCCAGGGGCGAGGATGCTCCGCCGCCGATCGATCTTGCGGAGTTGCAAGATCACGTACGCAAGCTGGTGGTGGATCCTTCGGTGGAGCACGTGATCGGCGTGTGTGCGCCGTCAGGACTAACGGCGGCCGCGCGTGAGGCCAAGTTAGAGTTGCCCAACGTCTTGCTGGTGGTTGCAGAGCCGGCGGCGGGCGGCGGGTGGACCGTTTCCAGCAGCGACGAGGACGTACCCGCGCATGTGCTGGCGATGTTCGATCCTGAAGTGGCTACGGATAAGCTCGACCGCGTGCGTGATGAGCTGGAGCGACGCAGCGCCGACCTGTTGACCTCGGGCATCTCGTTGTCCTCGGTTGCCGGGAAGCTTGCGTTGCAGGAAGAGACGGTTACGAAGGCGATTCGGGCGGTCGCGGCTGCGGACCCGGAGTTGCACGTGACGGGCAAGGCGGACAACCTGATGCTGTTTCGCGGAGCGGCTGCGGGCGGTGCGGAGAAGACATCGATGAACGTGGTGGACCGTATACGGCAGTTGTTTTCGAAAGAAGGCGACGAGGCTGAGAAGATCAACTTGCTGGCCGAGCGACGTGCCAAGCTATCGATGCGTCGCGATAGTCTGTATGGCGACATTGCCAAGCTCGAGGGCAAAGAGGCTGATCTCGTGCGCGAGGGGCGCGAGAGCAAGTCGCAGGTCACGCGGCGGAGATTGGCTGCACAGGTCGGGCAACTTCGCAAGGACATCGGTCGTCAGAACACGACGGCCAACATGTTGAATCAGCAGATCAACATTATCAGCACGGACATTCACAATCTGACGCTGATCCAGCAGGGGAACATGGCCCAACTGCCGTCATCGGAAGAACTCACCGAAAACGCGGTACAGGCTGAGGAGATGCTCGAGACGTTGCAGGTCGACGCGGAACTGGTGGGCAGCCTCGAGGCGGGCCTGTCGGCAGTGTCGACGAGCGACGAGGAATTGGCTATCCTGAGAGAATTCGAGGAAACAGAGCCGCCAAGTGCGGCGCCCGAGGAACGTACCACAGCGCCTGCTGTCGAACGCCCGGTTGAACCAGAGTCCGAAACGCCCGATCCGACGGAGCCGGATCGACAGGCGGATGCGGAAGCTACCTAAGGAATTCTCAAGCGTAATGCAGTTTATCGATTGGCTAACCAGGCGTACGAAAACAATTTCGCAAATGACGCGTACGGAACTACGTCGCAAGGAGCTGCTCCTGGAGAAAGACCGGTCGCGCATGATGCACCGGATCAAAAAGCTCGACGCGAGCAAGCAGGAAATCTTCAAGAAAGGTGCGGGCGAGAAGTCGCCGGAGATTCGTCGCGCGTACGCGCAGGAGTTCGAGTTGCGCACGACGGAGCAGCTCATGGTCTCGCGGCAGCTCAATGTGCGCAGCAAGGAAATCCTGACGGTTTCGCGGCTGCGAATGCTGCGGGAGAACGCGGATCGGGCCACAGAGTCCGGTGGCCAGTTGGGGCTGATTTCCGAGGTCGATCTCCTGCGCCTGAGCGCACTCATCGAAAACGACGCGGTGCGCGGCGAAGCCTATCAGGAGCGATTGGACGACGTACTGGGAACAGCCGCTGCCGCTGACGAGAGCGGCGCTGCGTTGTCCGATTCCGGCCAAGCGGTCATGAACATTTGGGACAAAATGGACGTCGGGGCGCTCAGCGACGACACCGAAGCGTTTGACGAAGCGGATCGTCGCGTCCGCGAACAGCAGCGATCGGCGGAGGAGCCGCTGGCATGAGTACGTCAACCCGGATGAGGCGATCGGTTGCGGACCGCATGATCGGCGGCGTCTGTGGCGGCATTGCCGAGTACTTTGACTGGGATCCCACAATGGTGCGGGTTGGGTATGTCCTGCTCGCCTTTCTCTCGGCGGCTTTTCCGGGATTCTTGGTCTATCTGGTTCTCTGGGCTGTGATTCCCGAACGCGAATACTATTGACCAACGATTGAGATTGACACATGGGCCTGTTCAAGTCACCGGAAGAGCGGCGAATCGAGCGAGACATCAAGATTCGACAGGGCATTCGTCGAATCGAGAAGTCCATTCGCGAGCAGGGCAAGTTCACCGACGAGTTCATCAAGAACGCCCAGCAGGCCAAGAGAATCGGCGACAATCAACAATACGACTTCATTCGCAATTCACTCAAGAAGACTGCGGCCATCAAGAAAATGCTAGAGCGGCAACTGCTCACTGTGAAGAACGCATTGCTTATCAAACGGCAGGCGGAAGCGTCCGCGGACTTCTCCAAGAGCATGGGGATGATGGCCGCAGAGATCGGGCGTCTGTTCGGCGAGACCGATCTGCTCAAGACGCAGGCGGACTGGGAGAAGGCGATGGCCCAGTCGCAGTCCATGGAGGAGCGGATGGGCATGTTCCTGGACGGCGTCGAGGACATGGCTTCACAAGACATCGAAATGTCCGCTGCGGACTCCGCGATCAGCAATGAGGAGATCGACCGCATGATCGACGCCGAGGCGGAGGCCGAGCATCAGAAGGAACTGGACAAGCTCGCCGGTCTGCGGGCGGAATTGAGTTCATTGAAACAACCCGGGGAAAAGCAGAAGTAGGGAGGAATCAGCCGGCTCGTTGACAGCTCAGATGACGAGCACCGAATTTCGTCTCGTCGGACGAGGCTAGTCTGCTATGCCAAGATACGAATACGAGCACTCCTGGGCTTGCCCTCACTGCGGGGCGGCGGTGGACTGGAATTGGTTGGACTTCGAGAAGGTTGTGCCATGTCCGCGGTGTCAGCGGAAGGTGCGTGTTGCCGTCTTGCCTCCGGTGACGTTCGGTGCTTGGTTCTCGCTGGCGGCGGCAATCGTTTGCCTCGTCGGAGCTGCCTCGGCTACGGCGGGGGGGGGGCCGTGCGGGCTATTCGCCGTACTTCTGTTTGCAGGAGGGTATGCCGCGATATGGCTCGGTACGAATGAAGACGCGTTTGCATCGGACGAGGACAGGAGGCAGTGGATTCGTGATGCACAGCGCGAGTCCGAGGCGCAACATCGACGGGCAATGATCGCGCAGCAAGCAGCACAGGAACAGGATCTAGCGCGACGACGCAGGATTGAGGATGAAAGACTTGCAAGAGAAACCCGATTAGAGAAACATTCGCG
This sequence comes from Phycisphaerae bacterium, assembly GCA_029260155.1. Classification (GTDB taxonomy): domain Bacteria; phylum Planctomycetota; class Phycisphaerae; order UBA1845; family UBA1845; genus OFTM285. The sequence continues at coordinate 6,027 of JAJDDU010000256.1, forward strand.
GACCGTCGGGGGACTCAAGGAACTTGAACCTCGCGAGTTCGAGGAGGCCATCGCCTTGATATTCCGGAAGAATGGATACAGCGCGAAGCTGACTCTCCTGGGCGCGGACGGTGGGGTAGACGTGGAGGTTGAAAAGAATGGAACCAAGGCCGTGGTCCAGTGCAAACGCTACTCGGGCACCGTGGGCGCGCCGGTCGTACGCGAGCTCCTCGGAGTGATGGCAAAACGGAAAGTGAAAGAAGGGTACGTGGTTACCACAGGGAGTTTTACGCCGCAAGCTCGACAGTTCGCACAGGGTACTCGAATTCAACTCTGGGATGCGGACCATCTAGCCGAGGTCATGAACAACTCGTAGGAAGTGCAAGTTGGCGTGGCGAGTGCGTAGGAGTGCGCTCGGCTGCTGGGAAACGACAGAATGCATACGACGATCGATGCCAGCCAGATTCCACAAGTCCGAACATGGAGAGGGTCGCGACTTTCTCCGGCTGAGGAGATGCTCATGTTTCACAAAGACGCAGGCCCCGTTCCCGATACGCTTCGTCACGCGGTGGCTGTATTCGAGAAGGAAGGCATCGACTATGTCGTCATCGGGGCTTTCGCCTTGGGCGCTCACCACTACCGGCGTGCCACTGAAGACGTCGATATCTGTTTGAGACCAGAAGACCTGGAACTCTTCAGGAAAAACCTGGTCGGAACCGTTTACCAGAAGGTTGAAGGGCGCCCACGCCGGTTTTACGACCCCCAAACCGAGGTCACTCTTGATCTATTGGTTTCTGGACAACTGGCGGGAGACCGGGCCAAGAACAACGTGATTCGCTTTCCCGATCCGTCAGAGGCGAACGATGTGGACGGGCTCGCAACGGTGTCACTCGAACGACTCATTGAATTGAAGCTCGTCACTTGGCGAGTGAAAGACATGGCCGACGTTATTGAGCTGATTCGCAGAAACGGGTTGGACGAGGCCTTCTCGGAGAAGCTTGATCCACTGGTTCGATCGGCGTACCTGGAGAGCTGCGACCACCTGGCTGACGAGGTCAGACAAGAGCGTGAGTACGGCGATCACTGATCGACCGCTGGGACCGAAGGACTGATGGCCGCAACATTTTCAACATTCGATCGACTGAAGAGCAAGGGCGTCATCGCGTACAAGCGCGGGGAGTATCTTGCCGCCAAAACATATCTGGTCGATGCGGCTGAGTGCATGGTGGAGATGGCTGAGTCAGCCAAGACGGACGAAGCAAGACGCCAGCATGAGGAGTTGGCGGCGGAGTTGATCGATCTTGCCAAAGACTGCGATCAGCAACACCGATCACCTCGCAAGAACCGCCGGCCGCAACGCGAGAAAGAAGACGACGGAGGAGCCGATGCGTCCGACTGGATCGCAACAGAAAAGCCGACGATCGGCTTCGACGACATCGCGGGCTTGGAAGAGGTCAAGGAAGACATCCGCCTGAAGATGATCTACCCGGCCTCGCATCCCGAGCTTGCGAAGAAATACGGCATCGCGCTCGGCGGCGGGCTTCTGCTGTACGGACCGCCGGGGACGGGCAAGACCATGATGGCCAAGGCGATCGCACACGAACTGGATGCGACGTTCTACGTTATCAGCCCCGCGCAGATTCTCAGCAAATGGGTCGGCGAGGCCGAGCAAAACATACGAAAGCTGTTCGAGGCGGCCAAAGCCGAGAAATCGTCGATCATATTCATGGATGAGGTTGAAGCGTTGGTGCCCAAACGTAAGAGCGACTCATCTTCGGTCATGCAGCGTGTCGTGCCGCAGATTCTTCAGGAATTGGAAGGATTCGATCGCAAGGACGACTCTGCAATACTATTCGTCGGCGCTACGAATAAACCATGGGCGCTGGATGATGCCATGCTGCGCCCAGGGCGATTGGATACCAAAGCGTACGTCGGACTGCCCGACGCGCCCGCGCGATATCGTCTGCTGGAGATTCACTTTGGCGAGCGGCCGCTGGATGAAGACGTGGACTTCGGCGAGTTGTGTGACTTGCTCGACGGCTACAGCGGCGCGGACATCAAGAACATCGCCCAGCAAGCGGCGTCCATTCCGTTCACTGAGGCGATCGGCGGGCGCGCGGCGCGGCCGATCCGCATGTTGGACGTGCTGAGTATTATCGAAGCCACGCCGCCGTCCGTGAGCAAGGCGACCGAAGCACGGTACGAGGTGTTTGCACGATCCGGCGAGTAGTGTGGCCTGTTGCAGTGACCAAAATGCTGCTGGAGAAAGCAAAGAGGATCAAGGGTCATGCTGAGCGTAGCGAAGCATCTCGCTGAATACGCGGCAAGATTCCTCGCTCCGCTCGGAATGACGGACTTCCGGGGCGTAGCGATGAGTGGAGTATCATGAGCGCGCGACGCATGGATCCCAAATCGTTCTTCGACGCAGCCGACGCGATGGCCGTTGTGGTCAAGGCAGATGATCTATTCGGGTTGCTTACGCGGACCTACGATCTGCCGAACGATGTTGCCGCACTCGTGACACGCGAGCACGGCGACCGGGTGGTCATGCAGCCGGGCACACAAATCGCGGCTGATGATGTCGTTGAAGTCATGCTCGTTCGGACCGCGCCGTTCATATTGAGCTACAGCGATCTACAGGCTACATCGGTGGACAAGTACCACTGCGCAGCTGGCGTGACACTGCGTCTCTCGGTGGTTCTCGAATCTTCGGAGTTGGTCTCATTCCAAAACGCGGTCGTCGGCAGCGGGCGCGTCGTGCGGGTGTCGGCGGTTGAGGCGTTCTTTGCAAGCCAGATGACGCGAGCGGTAGCGCTTGCGGCGGAGGGTCGCGGCGTCGAAGTGCTCATCGACCCTGCGGCCAGCGAAACAGTGTCCGCCGAGATTGGTGCGTGCTTGAAGAAGTCCGCGTTTGCGGCTGGCGTGAAAATTCAGGAGCCGCCTGACGTGCGGTTCGATTCGGCGGTGTACCGCCAGGTGCGGCAATCGCGATGCAATGCGGAGCGACGGCAGGAGGAGTTCGACGCGAAGCGTCGTATCGAACAAGCCCGTGCGGCTGCGCACGCCAAGCACGTCGAGCGATTGTCCACACTGCTCGACGATTTGCGGGGCATGTCCGAGAAATCCCCAGGTGTCGAGCTGCCCGACTTGATCAAGACGTTCTCAGATGCCGACCGTGCTGAATTGTATGAGGCACTGATCGGGGCGGACGATGGGCATGGTGAGACGGAGTTTGTCGTCGCGGGCTCAGGGGCAGAGCTTCTGTTGTTCGCCCCGAAGTCGCTGGATGCCCCGCAGAGAACCGTGGCAGTGTCCGGCGATGTTGGTCCGGTACGTTCCGTGCGGTTGTGTGTGGATTGCGACGGTGAGCGTCGCCTTCTGGTGGGGGCATCGTACGGATTGTACGAGCTGGCGGCGAATGGCGACGAACGGGTGACGACCTACGCGGCCGATCCCGACGGTCGGGTCAAGGGTGGCGTCAACTCGGTTGCCCTGGCGGGTGACCGCGTGTTTGCGACACATTCCGAGCTGGGGTTGCTCTGTTGGGATCGGGGCTGCGAGACGCCGGTACGCAACCTACTCGTAGATCAGACGCGACAAGGCACAGCGGTGCGCTGCGTTCAGTTCTTCGGCGGCGATTTATACTTCTCAATCGACTGCGACGTCTACAAACTTCCCGCAGACGCGCTCGAGCAGACACCGCACGTTTTTCGCGGCAGTGGATCGCTCATCACAGCCGTATGCGCGACGGCCGGCGGAGTCTACGCAGGAAACGGTGGCGGGCAGATACTGCATTGGCAGGGCGACCACGTCGACGCGCCCGAGGTTCTGCATGCCGGTCGCGAGCGATCGGCTGAGTCGGTCGTGTTGCTCGACGTTGGCGGCTTGGTGAGGTTGTTCTATGCGGACACTTCGCTTGCTGTTTTTGCCCGCGTAGTAGGCGACACCTTCACCTGCCGCTACGAAGCCGGCGGACAGACGCTACGTCGTGTGGAAGTTGCCCCGGATGTGATCGTGGCGACGAACGAAGTGCGCGATCGCCTGATTCTATGGCACCCCGGCCGACCGGCTGAGCCCTACGGCGTTGCCCCGGTCGCTCGCCTCACCGGCCATTCCGTGCAGGACGTCTGCCTTATTCCGCGTGCCTAGCGCTTGCTCGCCGGACCCCTGTCTGCGTGAATCGGCTTACTTGATGGTTCGGATTCGCGTGCGCTCGCGCGTGCTTGTGTCGCCCGGTTCGGCGGTGTCGGTCCATTCGTTGGCGGCGGTGTCGATCCACTGCTTGCGCGTTGCGACGCCATCTTTATTGAAATCAATCAGCACGTTCAAGTGGCGGCCGGGGCGATCGTAATTCCATTGGTCGCCGAGGCGATGGGTAGGCTTGCCGAGAGTTTGTTCGACATCGAACTTGTCGGCTACGTCGATCGTAATAATGTCGAAGCGGTTTCGAGTGAGCGGGTCGCAACCGGTCAGCGCGGTGAGCAGCAAGGTCGCGAGGAGGGTCACGGTCAGGCAGCGTTTGCGCATCTTGGACGTCTCCCCAGTCGTGTTCCCCACCGCCAAAACCAACGGCTACCCGGTCATCACGCTACGGGCGATTGGCCAACGGACCTGTCGCCAGGGGCGTTTCCAGGATATACTCACCGGTGCGACGTTCGCCAACCGGTGGATTGTGCGTCACGGACAGTACGAACTTTGTCGCGGGCTTCATGGACTTCATCGAGGGCGGCAACAGGACCGGGAACTCGTACATCTGAATGGCCCGCCGCCACCGTACATCCTGATCGGATTGGGTTCGCAACGGAAAGTCCCAGATGCCGATTCGTTCGCCTTTGGGGTCAGCTGACGCAGCCTGAAAAGTGTGCAGCTCGACATACATGGCCCCCGTCGCCTGGATCGGATCGCCGTCGCTGTTGGCAGGTTGGACGTAGACGTTGATTCCATCGATGCCGGACGCATCGTCAAGATCAGCCCATGTGGTAAATGGTCCGACGATCTCAACGGCACTGGGCATCAGCACACGGAGCGAATCGTAGGCCTGCGCGTCGAGCGGATCGTACTTAGGCTGGGTACATCCGGTGCAGGCCAGCGTTATCGCTGCCCCGCGGATGAT
>JAJDDU010000257.1 GCA_029260155.1 Phycisphaerae bacterium
GGGGTCGATGAGAATCTCGAAGAGGTCATCCCCGACGGGGATCATATCCTCATAGTTGACAATGTTGGATTGGCCACCTACCGGCGCAACGCCGTCCTCGGTGCCACAGAAGACTCCGAAATAGACGTATCGATCGTCGCACATGACCAAACATCGCGTAACGGGTGCATCCTCGATCGCGGTGGCAGAGCGTCCGGCGATGGGCACGAAATCGGCTGCGACGTTTCCCTCGCCGATCGGCCAATCGGACAAGTCGCCGTCAATTGCAACGCGGCCTGGGGGACGAAGTGCCGCAATGTAGCACACCCGCGCCGCCGTCTTGTGGATCTCCCCGTTGCTGCCCTCGAATACGATGTCGAGCGACGCGATCCCGTTCGCGTCCCAGGTCAGGCTCGTCGTTTCCGCCTCTACCAACGCCTGCCCACGACCGAAGGGCGGGATCGGCGGAATCTCGCGCGCGGAGTTCACCTCATGCCACCCAATGGGAAGGTCGACGAATGCAATGTGCCCGCCGACCGGAACGTGTGTTCGATTCTCAATGCTGAGCCAACACACGACGCGAACGGCGCCGGGCTGCATGGATGGTCGCACGCGCACCCCCTGCACACGTACGTCCACGTTGCCGACAGCGGCCTGCAGCTCTTCCCAACCTACGGTCCCATCGAGGTGGCTAGTTGGTCCGCCGGCAGCGCCGGCGATCTGTTCGAGCAGTTGATCGATCATCACCTGCCTTGCAACGTCCCACACGTGCTCGTCCTGGACCCATCCGATGTCGCGGACGTCCGCGACGTGGTGGCCATACGCCTCGGCCAGAGCGTAGGGGCTGAGCAGATTGAGCATGCGCGTCGCGAGCAGCTCTGCCCCGCTTCCATCGAGAAGCGTGAGGTAGGCTGCGTCCTGCATGCCGCTTCGCAGATGCTTGAGGCGCATCGAGGCGACGGGATGCGGCAGCCCGTATGGCGTTCCGGAATACAGAAGACCGTCCGGTGAGTCGGACGAGACGCTCGCCTTGCCAACGAGGACGTTTTGGACACCGTAGCGCCGTGCCTGCAAGGGCAACACTCTCGCAAACGTGGGGTTGCCCGTGAGCTCTGTCGTACCGCTGTAGGGCGGCTGATCCGCGATCATCCACACAGCTTTGGCTGTGGGCACGATTGTCGGATCGCAATACTGCGCGGGGGGCGACCACGTATCGATCCAGCCGCCGACCTCGGCTTCGGTCAAGTACTCCCAAGTTCGTGCTGGAACGTCGCGAGAGTGTGCGGTGGTCAAGGTTTGCAGTCGCCTGTCTGCCCGACGCGCCAGGCCGGCGTAGCTGCCGATCACGGCGATGGTATCCTCGCTTAATGGTCCAAGGCGCGGCACTTCCACGAACGATCGACTCAACCAACCCCGCTCTGCAAAGTGATTCGCGCAGCCCCGCAGATAGCGTGTGAGCACATGATCGATGGCGGGATCAGGCGTGCGAGGATCACCTCTCCCAAGTTGATTACGCTCGTCCAGCGGAATACGGCACCAGGCCGGCGCCCGGGCGTGCGAACGCGAGACGTTCATCAGGGGAGCCACGATGCGATCAAACTCCGACCAGTCAATACGCACGTCATTCGTCCCGTCCAATTTCGTGATCGGGTAGATGTGTGTCAGCAGGGGCGACACGCCATGCGAGCGCAACAGACGAACCGTCTCGGCCAATGCCACCGTACCGCCGTGGCTGCGAAAACGCGTCACGTCGGCCTTTGACATCACCGACACAGGGAGGGCGTCCGGAAGCGTGAACGGCAAGACGGTCAGTTGCAGCGGGATCTCCGCGAGAATCTTGCTCCCGTCAACAATGGTCACAACCGAAGTGTAGTCGCCGGGAGGCATGCCGCGCGGCACTGTCAGCTCCGCCAACAGGCACATCTCCTCCCCCTCGCGAAGCGTCGCGGGCAGGCCGCCGATCGGCGCATCAGCCGGCACGACAACGTCGAAAATACGCGACGGTCTCTCGGCGGAATCCACCATTCGCACGTGCCAGCCAGGCCAGCGATCAACGACGATGGGATGTACCCTAAACCTCTGAAACTCCGCGGGCATGGTAACGTCGTCGCCCATGCGCAGGCGAGCGAGCCACAGGTCCAAACCGCGCACACTGCCTCGCCGTCCGCGAAGACGAAGTTCGAGACTGGCCGTCTCGCCGACCGCAGCGCTGAGAATCACACGATTGGTGACAAAGTCCAACCCACGCGAATCGGGGCTGACCTGGATTTCGGCTCCGTTTGGAGCCTGCAGGGAAAGGAATCCGCCGGAGTCGACCGAGACAGTGGCTTCGGTTCTGCTTTTGACGTGGCAACCCCCCACGCACAGCGCGAGCAGCAAACATCCGCGAATCAGAAAATGCGAGCTACTTTTGGGACAGGGCCAATCCGCGCACCCCGTGAGGCCGGCACACCGGGACGCCGGACACTGGGCTGACGCGTTACAGTGCACTACGGAGCCGGAGCGTCCGTCTCCTGCGGCTCGCTCTTGTTGTCCTGGTCCCGCTCCTCGGCAGTAGCGGCGGCCTCATCGTCAGTGACGGGGACCATGCCGTCGGGTGTGATCTTGAAACGCTGGACGACCGGCTCTGGTGTTGCGTCGGTGGGTGCAACCGGTGCCGGCGGTAACTCGGGCTTGGGCAGCGGCTCGGCCAGCACGACCACCTGGAATACCCTGTCCAACCCTTGCAGGCGCTGAGCCGCGTCGGTCTGGAACGGCGTCCCCTTAAACTGGGCGTCGTCGCGCAGCCGTTTCAGATACGCCTCGGCCGCCTTTCGGTGGGCCATGTTCTCATCGTCGGCAAATCGGCTTTCCTCGATGGTCGCCAGAACACCCAACGTCGAAGCGATCATGGGCATGTGCCCAGGAAACGACCGCAGCAACTCACTGTAAGCTGCTTCAGCTCGATCCAGATACTCCGGATGAAAGCCATCAGACATGGAGAGCGACATCGCAGCTCGCCCCTTGCGAAGAAGCGCCGACAGTTTGACTTTGTCGTCGCCGGCATCGTGGATCACGTCTTCGAGCGTGTCGAATGACGCGGCCGCTTCGTCCGGCGTGACGAAGGACAGCCCCGCGATTGAGACCATGGCATCGTCCGTGGAGCGATCACGGGATGTTTGGATGAATCGGATGGCCAGGAGGGCCAACACGACGATCGCCACGCCCGTACCCAGTTGCGTCGCGTTCTTCTTGGCCCAGTCATTGGCATCCAGCAGGAATGCCCCGAGCTCGTTTGTTTTCAGCTCGTGTCTTCGTTCGGTCTTCATGAACCCGTCCGTGATGTTGGCGGTGTCTGTCCTCGCTCTTCACGCGCGATGACAACTTGGACCCGCGTTTTGGTCCTGATCGCTTTCTTTTCGTCCGTTATGGCGACGGTGCAGGACTCGTTGCCCTTCTCAAACCGCATCGAAAAATCGCCCTTGACACTCCCATCGCTTACTTTCGTCCAACGGGCTAGCGGCATCTGCTCGCGATAGAAATTACGGACGGCGTACTTATCGGCATCGCCCGTATACACGTGCCGGAGATAAAGCCGGCTCGTTCCCGTGGATCGGTCTTCGCTGGCCTGTTCAACGAGCGAAAAACCGGCCGGGACCGGAATGTCCCGCTCAAACGGTCTCCCCCGAATCAGGCGGAATTGCTGTGTATCAGACTCCTGGCCCGCACAACCGGCCAGCAACCCACCAGCTGCAATCACCGTAATCCATCCTGTTCGCCGCCACATTGGCACGACGTCAACTCCCGATTCGGACGACAGACATCGGCCCAACAACGCAGACAAAGTCGTCGCAATGGGCACCCATCTCGACCGAACGGGACACCCTACGACAGAGTCCTCGCCAAGTCAACGGCCGCCCGATGCAATCCACGTGAGGAAACACAGGAACAGGGCAAAAAGAAAGCTCCGGCGCGCCCTCGCGTAAAGGGCGACACCGGAGCATTGGTTTTGCGTTGGCTCTAAGCCAGGCTTACGCCAGGCTTACGCCGAGGCTGTTTCACGACGACCGAACTTGATCCACAGGCCGACCACCAGCAAGGCGCTCAGCGTGATCATGCCCCACTGGGACACGGTCGGGATCTTCAGGCCCGGACAGTCATTATCAGACAGGATTGAGAAATCACCATGACAACAACCGTCGAAGTCGATCGCAGTCGTGATGGTGACGTCACCTGGGCAATCGCCCAGCCCGTCGCAGAACTCGGGAGGATCGCAACCGTCGCAGGTCTCGTTGGCAGGACAATCGCGTCCGTCCACCGACGCGCGACACTCCGTGCTGCTCGCCTCAAAGTTGTCGAGGCAACCACCGCCACCGTTGCAGGTGTCCGGATTGTCGCAATCCGTGTCAGCACCATCGCCACAAGGGGTGCCCGCGGCGAAGTGGTTCGCATTCGTGCAGCCACCCGCGCCATCGCACGTGTCCTGATCGCTGCACTCGGTCGGGGTGGCGCCGCAAGCTGTGCCGAACGACTCGAACGCGTCGGCATCGCAGTTGCCCGCACCGTCGCAGAAGTCCGGAACATCGCATTCACCAGCATCCGCACGACACTCTACCGTGTCCGCGTCGTGGTTCGCGTCGCAGGTTCCCGCACCGTCGCAGGTGTCCTGGCCACTGCAAAGGGCCGGGCCAGCGCCACAATCCGTGCCGGACGGCTCGAAGCTGTCGGCCGGGCAGCCGCCACCGGCAGTACCCGGACAGTTCTCCGCGACATCGCAGTCTCCAGCGTCCGCGCGACACACGGTGCTGCCGTCGTCGAACACGTCCGCAGGACATGCCTCACCGGCGGTTCCGGTGCAGAGCTCATGCGGGTCACACATGTCACCCGAGCCGATGCGACAGAAGTCGCCGGCGTTAGCCACGACGTCCGTGGGACATGCCACACCGGGCGTGCCAGAGCACAGCTCATCCGGGTCACACGAGTCACCCGAGCCAGTGCGGCAGACATCACCGCTGGCAAGAACCGTGTCCCCAGGACAGTTCGGGGTGGTGCCGTCGCAGAGCTCATCCGGGTCACATGCGTCACCCGAGCCAGCGCGGCAAACCTGCGTGGCCGGCTCGATCGTGCACGTCGACGAGCAGCAGTCGCCATCGGCGGTATTGCCGTCGTCGCACGTCTCACCAATCGAGGTGTCGACGACGCCGTCGCCACATGCACACGCGATTTCAGACTGGAGCACGAGGTGGGCATCGGGGAAGCCGATGGCCCCCAGTGCGTCCCAATCCCCCAAGCCGCAAGCGGCTGCGCGAATGTAACTGTCGCCGCACTCCACCAGTCCGTTTGACGAAGGTGTGAAACCGGAGGCGTCCACCAAGTTGTCGATCTCAATGAAAACCGCTCCACCCGCAACCGCAACCGGCGATGCGAAAGTGGCCGTGATGAGCGTTCCGACATCGCCGGGCCCAACCACCGCCGTTGTGGAGCCAGCCAGCGTCGCAGTCCCAATCGAAGCCGGACAAGCTGTGTCCGTGTAGATGTTGACGCCGACGCTGGTCCCAATGTTGGTCGCAACCTGGACGCCAAACGTGACACTTTCGATCTTCGCTCCGCCCGTGACACCCTCGGCCGCGAGATCGAAGCATCGTCCCCACGCGGTCTGGAGGTTGGGGCATGAAACTTGGCCGGGGGAGTCGGACAGCGAGCCGCTCTGGCTGAGCGTACCGTCGCAGTCGGCGATTGTCGACCCGCACGTGCAGCTGCAACCACCGTCGCAACCGTCAACGCAGAGGCCGATATCGGTGCCGTCGCAGTCCTCACCGGCCTGCTGAATGTCGTCACCACAGATCCACTGACAGGCAGCATCGCAGCTGACGCCGTCCGGCGGATCGCACTCTTCACTCGGCTCTACGATCGAGTTGCCGCAGACGGCCGGGGTACAGGTGATATCCAGATCGCCGGCAATGGGTCCACCGTTCCAGCCACTCAGACGGACCGTGTAGCAGTTACCGAGCACCGCGGTGGTATCACCGAACGAACCGAACCCGCCGCCTCCGCAGCCGCTGTCATCTGCGCAAATGACCGTGTCGGCGATATCCGCCGGGCACCCGCAGCCGTCGTAAACTTGCAGGACCGTATCCGGGCCGTCACAGGTCGCGAAGGTCAAACCGCCGTCGCATGTCGAGGTGTACGTCATCCAGATGTCATCTGCGGTGTTGCTGTCGCAAATGTCGTCCGCACTGGTCGTTGCATCGGTAGTGTCGTAGGGGTTGAGCCCGTCGAACGCAATGCCGGCAGTCCCACATTCGTCGGTCGGGTTCGGCGAGCAAAGGCAGGTGGCTTCGCAACCCCAAACGCACGCACCGAGATCCGCGCCGTCACATTCCTCACCGGGGAAGTTGCCCGCGATGCCGTCACCGCAAGACCCGGCCGAAACACAGGCAATGTTCAGGGCGTAGCCAGCCAGCATGGCGCCGCCGCCCCAACCGTTCACTTGGATGAAGTACGAATTACCGGCAGTTGTAGAAAAAGTAGCCGATGATTCGCCGGGCGGCCACCCGAGGCCGTCGTCGTCGCAAGCGATTTCCGAGGCCGCGCCTGTACAGTCGGAGTACACGGCCAACGAAGTATCGTCACCAGTGCCGCCGGTATCAGCGGTTGCCGTGCCGGTGCAAGGCGCAACGTACTCCCACCACTCATCGGGATTGACGGTGGAGCCGCATGTTGGCACAACGCCGGAATCGGTCTGGCCCGACGCGGTGTCACCCGTGTAGCTCCCGTCACCGACCGGGGAGCCGGTCGTCGCGCACAGGTCGCCCTGCGGCGGCGTGCAGGTGATTACCAGATCACCAGCCACCGCACCGCCCCGCCAACCGCTGAGACGGACCAGGTAGTCGTTCCCGCTCGTCACGCCGACGTCGAGCGTCGACTCGAACGATCCGGAGCACTCATCATCGGACGTACCGAGGGAGGACATCGAGCCGACCCCACAAGTCGCGGTGCCGCCATCGTATACTTCCATGACCGTGTCGGGATCAGCGGCCGACGGGCAGGTCTCGATCGTTGCCACGCCCGAGCATGACGCGTTGTAGACGAACCAAATGTCATCTTCCATGTCGACGTCGAGCGGAGCGTCTACGGTTCCGTCCAGCGTCGCGCCGGCGTTGTCGAACGCAGTCGTTCCGTCAAGGGCGGTGCCGGCGCTCGTGCAGTCGTCGAGGGGATTGGCTGGAGGCGGCCCCGTGACCGCGAGCGTGTACGCACCGCAACCGCTGAAACCGTAGACCGTCACGAAGACAGACCCAGGGCCAGCTGCGGCCGTGACTACCGACTGCAAACCACAGGAGTCGTCATTGGTGCCCACATCGGTGCCACACTCGGTCGTGCCAACGTCAATCTTCGTATCAAAGCCCGACCCGCACAGCGAAAAGGTCCACGTATCGGCGGACGGGAGTACGACCTCATAAACGTGGTCGTCCGTGCCGACACCACAGTCGTCGAGCGCGCCGCACGTGTCGCCCGCGAAGGGACCTGCCCCTGGCGCGACAACAAAGTCCGGAGCTTCCGGAAGCCCACCGGCGGGGCGCTGGGCTCGCGGCTTGGTCGGCGCGTTGGCGTTGGCGGCGATCTTCATCTCGGCGAAAATCGCCGCTTTCTCAGCTGCTTCGGCAATCCCAACGTCCTCAACTACTGCATCCGGCGCCAGGGCGCCAGCGCCGCCCGTCGCGATGAGCGTTGATTTAGCGTGCCCCGCCACCGTGTCCACCACGGGAGCCGGTGCAGCGAAGGCGCTGGTCGCGAGCAGCGCCGCGACACAGGCCATACTACAGAAAAGTGTTGTTCTCGAATGGAACCTCATACAAGCCCTCCTAACATAGGGGAAATCGTTCGAATCGGCGGCGATCATCGGGACGCGACGGCCACTACCGAATCTGACTCCTGGCCTCTCCTTCGAGTACCATGAAGAGTCGTGTCTTGCGTTCTTATCGTTCTCGTGCGTCGTGACTGCTCACGGCGCGGGTAAGCATTCAAACATCAGCGTTCGGTATGTTCAGCGGGGGAGCGGGGGCGCTCGGGGATGCGAAGGGGAGAGAATCGGACAAGGATACTTGGCCGGTATTACATGCCAGAGCAAGCTCCCAGCGTCGTCCAAAACGACGCGGAACACCGGCCTTTCAAGCCGGAATCGAATCCTGCTGACGAGTTCAAGCAGCCACGCGCTGGAAAATGCCATGAGGAACG
>JAJDDU010000258.1 GCA_029260155.1 Phycisphaerae bacterium
GCCATCGCAGACTGTCTGCGCCGGCGGTGGAAACGGTGGCACGAAGGTCGGCTGTTGAGCGAACGACCTGCTCCCGAGCATGCCGCACACGCAGATCGTGATGAGAAACGGCATCATGCCATGACGAGTCATATTCGGCCTCCTTGCCAAAGCCCCCGCTGCGGACGCCTGGGGATCGGGCGCCATCCTATATCTATATCGACGATACCGCCGTCTACCCTCCAAGCGGAATGGCGACGCTACGGGCGGCCTCGCGTGGCAGGAAGCCATGAACGCTCAACCCCGTCTCACGGATCGTGAGCGTAACCGCTCCGTCGTCGGCAGTGTTGAACAGGACGCGGCTTCCTATGGCTTCGCGGAGCGCCTTAGAGGAATCGGCCGTGCGTTGGCTTGCCGATCGAATGCAGATAGTCGGGTCTACGGCCGCGATGAACTCCGCCGTGTTGGGTTGGATGCCGCCGTGATGCGGGAGGACCAGGGCGTCAGCGCGGATTTCCGCTTGTCGCATCAATGCTGCCATCGCATGCTCCTCGATGTCGCCGCACATCAGAATCGAGTGGCCGCGGTACGTCAGTCGAAGCACAATCGATGCGCCGTTGGTAGATTCGGGGACGAAGTCGGTTGGCCGCAGAATCTCAATAAGCACGTTGCCGACCCTGGCTGTTTCGTTCGACGCCGGAAGTACCTTGACGGAGTGGTCGCGACGACGCAGTTCTTCGAGCAGCGCTTCCGCCGGGCTCTGCGGCCGAGTGAGCGGCACGAACGAAGCATTGACCGTGATCGGCCCGGTGGGCATCGCGTCAATAACCGACAACACGCCGCCGAAATGATCGAGATTGGGGTGACTGAGAATGACCCGGTCGATCTGACCGATGCCACGACTCTGGAGAAACGGAACGACGGTTGATGCGCCGGGGTCGTAGTTTCGGTTGGTCCCACAGTCGTACAACCAAGTTTTCCCGTTCGGAAACTCAATGACCGCCGCCGTTCCTCGCCCCACGGACAGATGCGTGATGCGCAGTGACGCATCTCCATCAGGCTTGCCGATTAGGAGCGCCGCGCAACCCGCAACCGTCAATCCGCCTGCGCCTAGGAAAACCAGCCACCCCAGTCGAGGCGCGCGCGCCGACGTCCACCGGCGCGCCGCGCTCCACGCCGTCGGCTTGCCGAAGCGTATGGACCCAATCAGCAGGCAGACGACAAGGGTGTAGACCGCAACGCACGCCAAGGACCATCGCCCGACGAAATTCAGTGACACTGCCGCGCATGACTCAACAAGCCACAAGAAGCCTCCTGCCACCCATTCCGCCACGGGTCTGGCGATGAACGCTAAACCTGGGCTGACCAACTCTATCATGACGGTAACGAATCCCAAGAACACCGTCAGCGTGAACGGCCACATCAGCAGTAATCCGAAAACGCAGGCAAACATCGCGAGATGGCCGAAGTGAATGCCAACGAGCGGAGTGGATACGAGGCACGCTGCGGTTCCGACCGCGGCCATGCTGCAAATAGTGTGATAGAGTCGCCACGCTGCCCGCCGAATCGGTGACAGCCTTGGCGATCGCCTGCCCGTCGTGTCCACCGGAGTGATCCAGCGAGCGACCATTGCGTGCCACCATTCGAGCAGCGGGTGACTCAAGTAGCAAATGGCATACACTCCGGCGAAGGACAATTGAAAGCCGGCACCAAACAGCACCGGCGGTCGAATGGCGAGCAGGATCATCATCGCCAGTGAGATCGAGTTCGCGGCGCAGGGTGTGCGTCGCAATAGCATGCCGAAACAGTAGACAAGTCCAATGATCGTCGCCCGGAAAATCGGCGGTCGCGGTTCGACGATACCGACATAGAGAATGAGCACTGCGATGACGAACACGGCGCACCGGCGACGTGTTCCACCGAAAAACCGCGCAATGAACCACACGAAACCGGCGATGACGCCAACATGCGCGCCACTGACAGCCAAGAAGTGCGCCGTCCCCGTACGAATGAACAGCTGCTCCGTCTTCGGGTCGACCGCGTGGCGATCACCGAGCACCATCGTTTCGAGCAATGCAGTCTGTTGGTCTCGCGTCGCAATGTCGTCGTCTATGAATGCCGCATGTGCCCGTGCGCGCAGTCCGGCCAGATAAGATCGCCAACCGCTACGCGCGGTGGTCGCAACAAGTTCCGCACTCGGACAGACCATGGCCACCAGCACGCCGCGCCTGCGCTGCCATTGGGCAAAATCAAACTGCCCCGGATTGGACGGCGGCGGCGGTCGGTAGAGTTTCCCGAACATCTCAACCGAATCTCCGAGACGAACCTCGCCATCGCCACCGGCGATCTTCACCGCAACCGTACCGCTGACACTGATCGGACCGTCGCGCCCCTCGATCGAAGACGCTTCAACGAGAAACCGCGTACTCTCCCGGTCATACATCCAGCGACTGAAAAACATGTCGCGGCGCGAAGACAGCCGAGGCGCCGACACGACTGTGCCATAGACCCGAGCAATCACCGGCGGATCGCCGACATACCTGACAATATGATCGGGCGATATGCGACGGTAGCTGCCATCGTGCAGAATGCCCCCGAGCGCAACGGCCCCTGCGAATGACGACAGACGTACCCATGCCGGCCAGCGCATGAACAGCCCGGCGACCGCCGGCACGCAGAACGAAAGATACACGCCGAGTGGCAAGTGAAGCGCGTAGTCCGCCACAATCCCGCAGACCATCCCCAACGCCGCCGGCAAGAGCGGCGCCGGTCGTGGGCGGCGACCCACATCTTCAGGAAAGGGATGTGTCACACTGGCCGGGTTCATGAGCGGAAACCTGCCTGCACGTTGCCTAGTGGAACGATACATTTATCGTAGTCCAACGCCCGCAGTCCCGCCAACCGGCACCCCACCCCTCGTTCCTCGGAACGGCAAGGGGCGGGTCTCTCGCTGATCGCGTGGTGCGTGCGTTCTGATTCCTGAATTCCCTTCGCCCGTGTTGTAACAGCGCTACCCGTCGAGTATTACGGTTACACACGGGCGACGCGGGGAGAATACGCAAATGCGACAAGCGGTGATCTTCGATCTCGACGGCACACTCACGGTCGGCAACCTCGACTTCGACGGCATTCGCGCCGAGATAGGACTGCCCGACGGGCCGATCCTCGAAGCGTTGGAGCACATGACACCGCCCCAACGCGCCGCCGCCGAGGGCATCCTCCACCGGCACGAGCGTCGGGCTGCGGAGACGGCGCGCTTGCAGGACGGAGCAGCAGAGACCGTGGCTGAGCTGCGTACGCGGAACCTGCCGGTCGGAATCCTCACGCGGAACGCGAGGCCCTGGGCGCGGTGCGTCCTGGACCGATTCGGGATCGAAGTGGACGGCCTGCGAACGCGCGAAGACGGCTTGGTCAAACCCGACCCGCAGGGCTTGTTCCGGCTGTGCGAGCAGTTCGGCGCCGCGCCCGAGGCGTCCTGGATGGTCGGGGACTACCTGTTTGATATCCAAGCCGGCAGCAGGGCAGGGATGACCACGGTACTCATGATCGGCGATGCAGAACGACCCGAGTTCGCCGATCAAGCCGACCACGTTATCC
The DNA here is from genome assembly GCA_029260155.1 of Phycisphaerae bacterium. Classification (GTDB taxonomy): domain Bacteria; phylum Planctomycetota; class Phycisphaerae; order UBA1845; family UBA1845; genus OFTM285. Next base: position 3,577 of record JAJDDU010000258.1, read on the forward strand.
GATCATTGCCCCGGTTGCTGGAACTTGTCGCCACATCTGATCGCGCTTAGCATGCTGGAAAGTGCGGCAGCGAAGGAACCCTCTCGATGAAACTCATTCTTACGGTCGTGGCCATCCTGACGTTGACCGCGGTCACGTACTCTGAAGAACCGACCGTCGATGTTGAGACCATACTCGACCAGTTGGAATCGCGCGGCGCGGCCATCGAGGATATCCGCTGCTCGGTCGAGTTCCAAGACGAAGACCGAATCACCGAGGACGTCACGAAGCGATTTGGCTCCATTCTCTTCAAACGCAAGAAGCCGAACCCAATCTTCTTGATCGAATTCAGAAAAACCGTTCAGGACGGTCGGCCGAACAGAAAGAGAATCTGGTATCGGTTCGACGGTCGCTATCTCTACGAAGCCCTCGAACGATCGAAGTCGATCATCAAGCGAGACTACGCTCCACCGGGCACGGAGATCGACCTGTTCGACATGGAGAACGCCCCGTTTCCGATTCCCTTCGGGCAGAAAAAGGAGGAGATACTGCGTCACTTTGACGTGACAATCGGTCCGGGCAACAAGAATGCGCCGGCCGACACGCACCACTTGATTTGTGTGCCCAAACCAGAGGATCGATTCGCCAAGGACTACACCAAGGTGCAGTTCTTCGTGTCGAAGAAGCTGCGCTTGCCGGTGCGCATCGTCATGACAGCGAACCCGCCGAACAAGGAAATGACGGCGGACTTTCCGGATCTTTCCGAAGAATCGATCAACAACGGTCTTCCCGACTCCGCTTTTGAACTACCGCGCGAGACGAAGAGCTACCCAACGGCCAAGGAATAATCAATGCCCCAGACCATGACCGCCGTTCGCAAAGTCAAACCAGAGAAAGGCCTGGTTGTCGAAGACATTCCGATTCCAGTCATCGGGCCTGACGATGTCCTCGTCCAAGTCGAGGCAGCTGGAATCTGCGGCACCGACCTGCACATCTGGAATTGGGATCGTTGGTCATCTCGCCGCGTCAAGCCACCATTGACATTGGGACATGAGTTCGCCGGCACTGTGGTCGAAGTGGGAGGGCGTGTATCGACGGTGTCAGTGGGCGACTACGTCTCTGCGGAATCGCATATTACCTGTGGAATGTGTTACCAGTGTCGCACGGGCCAGGCGCACATGTGCCCCAACACCGTAATCATCGGCGTCGACCGCGAGGGCGGTTTTGCGGAATACGTCGTGGTCCCGGAGAAAGTGATCTGGCGCAATGACCGCGACAAGATTCCACCCGAGATCGCCTGCCTCCAGGAACCGTTCGGCAACGCCGTCTTCTCCACCATGAATCAGGACATCACCGGCCAATCTGTGGGAATTTTGGGCTGCGGGCCGATCGGACTGTTCAGCATCGGCATTGCCAAGGCCTCGGGCGCATCGAGCGTGCTCGCCTCCGACATAAACCAGTTTCGACTCGATCTGGCGACAAAGATGGGCGCGCAACAGGTCTTCAACCCGACCAAGTTTTCAGGCGACGGCGACGGAGGAATCGTAGACGCGATGGTCAGTGCCAATGGCGGATTCGGCATCGACATCATCTTGGAAATGAGCGGCGCGCCGGCTGCGATCAACACGGCATTCAAGGCTGTGCGCAACGGCGGAGTGGTCGTTCTCTTCGGAATACCCTCCAAACCCGTCGAAATCGACGTGGCCGAGAACATGATCTTCAAGAATCTGACAGTCCATTCCCTCAACGGCCGGCGCATCTTCGACACCTGGTACAAGACGAGGTGGTTGCTGAGCGAGGGCCTTGTCGACCTACGACCGCTCATTACCAAGAAGATCAAGCTCGAAGAAATCAATGAGTCCATGCCCCTGCTCGAAGATGGCCAAGTCTGCAAACTGGTCGTCATCCCAGAGCATAAGTCCGCCCCCCAAGCGTCCGAACGCGCCGTGTCCAAGACGCCCGACCCCAACATCAAAGGCACCGTAGTGCATCGCTAACGGATCACACTTTCCACGGCGACAGGTCACCATGAATACGGAACAGGTCGACATCGCGATCATCGGCGCGGGGTTCGCCGGAGCGGCGACGGCTTATCACCTCACGCGCACCGCATCGCGTCGCGTCGTGATTCTGGAACAGGAATCCACGCCAGGGGAGCACTCGTCGGGACGCAACGCCGCCATCATTCGCCAAGAAGGTGTGGACCCCGCGTTGCACCCACTGCTCGCCGAAGGGGCAGCCGAGTTACGCGGCGGGAGACTCGCACCGTTTGAGCGTAGCGGCGTCATGCTCTTGGGTATGGGCAACGAAGCGGTGCAGTCGCATTTCCCCCGTGCAAGCGGCGACGGCCTGTGGTGTCCCAACGACGGCGTGTTGGACGTAGCCCGCTTGCTCGACACCTACCTCAGCGGCGTGGACGTTCGACTGAATACGAAAGTGCTCAGTTGGCAACGCCGTGGCGAAGGGGTGCGAATCGAATCGACACAAGGGACGATCGACTGCAAGCTCGTGGTCAACGCGGCAGGCCCCTGGGCCGGAGAATTGGGCGGCTTGCCGCTGACGCCGATGAACCGTCACATCTTCACCACAACGCCGATCGAATGGGTCAGACCCGATTGGCCATGCGTCTGGGATACCGAAGCAGGTTTGTATTTCAGGCCCGAGTCCGGCGGCTTGCTGCTGAGCTGCTGCGATGAGGTGGCCGCCCAACCCGGAGACTACACCGAAGACCCCGCGATGATCGAAGAGTTGGCAGACAAAATCGAGCGCGCCCAGCCCGGCTTGGGGGAATTGTCGGTACAGTCGTCTTGGGTCGGACAGCGCACCTTCGCCGTCGATCGGAGATTCGTCATCGGCTTCGACCCGCGCGACGACCGGGTCTTCCACGTCGCCGGCCTCGGCGGACACGGCGTGACAGCCTCATTCGGCGTCGGACGATTGGCCGCCGAACTCATCGCCGGCGGACCCGCGAAAGACGCGCAGGCGCTCGCGCCCGCGCGCCTGCTGTAAATCGCATCGCCGCTTGGCCAGCGTTTTTTAATTGCGTTCAGCGCAAGATTCTTCGCAATCGGACTCCCTACTGTGACATGAATAGGTGAGAATCTAAAGATACGGTACTCCGTTCGGTGATGCGACAAACCCGCCGGTGTGGACGTTTGCAGCCTCCGCTTGGAGCCAACAGGAGGACGACAGTGAGGACTATTACTTCGAGGAGAATTCTGACCCTATTGTCAGTATGGACGGTCGTGTCTGCCAATGCGCTGACCACGCCGGCCGAGACGGTGATCTTCGTCGACGCGAGCGCGGCTGCGGGCGGGGATGGGATGAGTTGGGCATCGGCCTTTAGCGATTTGCAGGACGGGCTCGACCTCGCCAGGCAGCAGCCCGACGTCGGTGCGATCTGGGTGGCTAACGGTGAGTACGCTCCGGATCGCGGCACGGGCGACCGCGACGCGTCGTTTGAGTTGGTGGCCGGCGTGCAACTCCTCGGTGGGTTCGCAGGAAATGAAACCGAAGCTGCCCAGCGAAACCCCCTCCAACACGCGACGATACTGACAGCCGACCTGACCGGCGACGATCAAGGTGGCGACGGCATCGGCGCGGACGAGAACACGCGAGTCGTTGTACGGGCGACCGGTCTGAATCCGGCGGGCACACTCGACGGTTTTCAGGTGCGCGCAGCCAACAACGATGGCGAGATTGCACAAGGCGGAGGCATCTCGGTACAGGGCGGCGCGGCTGACGTACGGCAGTGTTTCATCATCCGCAATCGGACGCACGGTAGTGGTGGAGCGATCTTCGCCGCCGGCGCCGGGCACCTCACGATCGCTGACACCACGCTTTTCAACAATGCCGCCGTAAACGGGGCCCCCGCGGCGGGATTGTTCATCGGTAGCGACATGACGGCCGACGTGACCGATACCGTCTTCTACGAAAACAAGACGTTTTCCGGTGACGGTGTTGACCCCGGCTTGGGCGGAGGCGCCCACCTGTTCCGCGCGGGGGAGGTATCGTTCGAGCGATGCGAGTTCCTCGACAATGACGCCCAGATCGGCGGCGGTTTGTCAGCCGTGCTGAGTACGGACATTCGGATCGTTGATTGCGTGTTCGTGAACAACTACGCCATGGGTCCGTTCGGCGCAGCCATCCACCTCGATCGCAGCGACAACCCCCCGTTCGACGACCATCCAACGATCATCGATCGCTGCATGTTTTTCGCAAACCACACTGATCCGGGGCTCGCGGAAGGGTCCGCGATCTTCGCCACCAACAACGTGGTGCATATTTCCAATTCCTCGTTCATGAGCAACGTGGTCGGGGGTTTCGACGAAATGCTCGGCGAGTTCCTCGGGCGGGGGACCGTCGCCATCCGGTTCGGCGAGGGCCACCGCATAGAAAACTGTCTCTTCGCGAACAACATCGGCGGCATGTTGGGCGGCGTTGTCGTCTCAGAGGCAGCGCAAATAAAGGTCAACAACAGTGCGTTTGTGGGCAACACGAACCAGAACTTCGGCGTCGGAGCTGGGCTTCTCGTGACTCCCGCGTCATCGTTGGACCTGGACAACACCATCTTCTGGGACAACAAAGCCATTCAAAAAGGGGTGACGCAGCAGGGCGAGCAGACGCAGCTCTTCGTTGTATCGCCGGCGTCCACCGTAGATTTCAGCCTGATTCAAGACTTGGACGATGGGTTTGGCGGTATCGGGAACATCGGCGACGAACCGGTCTTCGCCAATCCGTCGGGCCCCGATGGATTCCCCGGAACGCTCGATGACGACTACCGATTGGCCGCGGGTTCGCCAGGCATTGATGCTGGGACCAACCTCGCCGTGACGTCGGGCACGAATGTCGATCTCAACGGCAACCCCCGATTCGTGGACGACCCTGCCACGGGCGACACAGGCCAAGGCCAAGCTCCGCTGGTCGACGTCGGGCCATTCGAGTTCGGTCCGGACTGCAGCAGCGACGTCGACCCGCCGGTGCTGATCCACGGGGACACACCTGTTTCGTTCGCGCATGTCGCGTTCGGCGGCTACATCGATCCTCGTGCCGCGAGTGACAATGGGGCCGATCTGAACCTCGGAATCGACCGCGTCTCAATCGTATTCAGCGAACGGGTATTCGCCGTGGGCGGCAGTGAGCTGAGCGACGTAGACTTCGAAGTGCGCATCACCGGCGACGGCCCCGCTCCAAACATTATCTCCGTGACGAGAACGGGGCTTACCCGCGTTGAAATTGTCTTCGACAACATCATCCCCCTGCAGGAGTGGACCACCATTGTCGCCCGAGTGGTCGATCAATGCGGCAACGCCATCGAGGATCAGGGCGACCTTGGCCCGGGAACGGATGAGCCCGACCGCGTTGACGTCGCCTTCCTGCCCGGCGATGTGGATTCAGGCGGCGACGTCTCGCCGTTCGACCTGCTCCGCTTCCGGCAAGTCGTTAATGATGGCGTCGTACCGGAACAAGGATCACCAGCGGACTTTGTCGACATGGATCGCGACGGCAGTGTCGCTCCCTTCGACCTGCTCCGCTTCCGGCAAATGATCAACGGCGTCGCGCCCGCGACACAATCGTGGGCAGGCCGGACGCTAAACGCCGATCGACCGTAGCCCTCGCCTCATCACGGCGTGCGCATCAAACAAACACAGCCGCGTCCGCCGAAGCGCGGACGCGGCTGTGTTGCTGTTCACACGCGTCGTATTACTTCCGTCGACTCGTGCCCTTCATCTCCATCGTCTTCATGAGCCCGCCCATCGCGTACTCGGTCCACGTGTACTCAATCGTGTTGTCGTCGATGATGTGGGCCGTGCCCTTGCCGCTCGTTTTTCCAAACGCGCCGTGGCTCTTGAAGCGTATCCTCCAAGTATTGTCTTCTCTTTGTTGAACCAGCCCTCGCCGGTCCCAATTGAGCCCATGGAATCGACCCAAGTGCTACGATACCGCTTACTGTGCGTATCATAGGTCCAAGTCTCCACACCCGTCATCCCGCCGAAGTCTCCCATTGTGAAGACGCCGCGGTTAACGAGAAACCAGCCGTCGCCGTCCCACTTGGCCTCCATTTCGCCTGTCGACTTGAGCACCTCATCGAGGCCGTTCATCTTGGCTTCCCCCTCGGACGTCCACCGCCCGGCGAACGCGTTCAGGGCGTCGAGCTCCGGAGGACGCTACGGCATCATGGACTTCATGTCCTCCATCGTCATCTTGGGCGTGCAGTCGGTGAGGACCACGCTCGAGAGCGAGACGAACAGCGCAAATACAATCCTTCGTCGAGACATTTGTCTTCTCCTGGGAAGAGTAAGTGAAAACGAACACGCGGCGGATTCTACGCCTCCGAAAACTCACCCGCAACTCGTGTCGACGCCTCAAACGACCACCCCGACATAGCTCAAACTGACGCGATGGTGAGACGAATCGGAACCGCCGCGGTGGCTGATGATCGCAAGTGAAGGCTCGACGTCCAAAACCCCGGCAGGACGACCGCGAGCCTCGACGGGGTCGGACTTCGCCGTCGCCGTGCCGCGCTTCTTCGTGCACAATCCCCTCCACCGGACCTTTTGCGGTGCTCACTATTCGCCCTGTCCGAACTCGCCCACGGAGGTTAAGGTCGTGTCGCTGTGTGAAACGGAGTCCGGCTCTGGCGCGGAGCCCCTGCATCTGTTTTCCACCCGTAGTCTTCGCGGGGGACTCCCCTAAACTGCCCCCAAGAAACTAGATTTTGCCGATCGTTTTTGTGTGGCTTGGAACGAACCATGAATGATGCTCTTCCCTGGCTGAATCTGACCTGCGCGGCGTTCGCGGTAGTGCTGCTGTTTGTGTTGCTGGTCCGTTCGTCACGGGCGTCGCGAGAGGCCGGCAAGGAATTGCGCGACGAGCTGCGAAGTGGGCGCGACGAGACGTTGAACGCGTCGAAATCTCTCCGCGAAGAAGTATCAGCCGGTCTGAAATCCGCCAACGACACACTCGCCAAGACCCTCGACGGTATGGGCAAGCTCCAGCAGAACCAACTCGACGGCATGACGAAGCAACTGAAAGACCTCGCGGACCGCAATCAGGTGGCATTGGATCGCGTTCGCACGACCTTCGACACCCGCGTTAAAGAGCTTCAAGCCGGAAACGAAAAGAAACTCGAAGAAATGCGCAAGACCGTTGACGAGAAACTCCACAATACTCTGGAGAAGCGCCTCGGCGAGTCCTTCAAACTCGTCAGCGAGCGATTGGAGGCTGTGCAGAAGGGGCTTGGCGAGATGCAGAACCTAGCCACCGGCGTCGGCGACCTCAAGCGCGTTCTGACGAACGTGAAAGTGCGCGGCACGTGGGCCGAGGTGCAATTGGGCGCGATCTTGGAGCAAATCCTCACGCCCAGGCAGTTCGACAGCAACGTCCATGTGAAAGACGGGTCAATGGAGGTCGTCGAGTACGCGATTCGCCTGCCCGGCCCCAAGGACGATCCCAAGGCGTGTGTATGGCTTCCCATTGACTCGAAGTTTCCCCAGGAGGACTACCTCCGCCTGCAGGACGCTGCGGACAAGGGCGATGTCGAAGCCGTTCAAAAAGCGGTAGCCGCGTTGTCGCGGGCCGTTCAGACGGCTGCGAAGGACATTCATGACAAGTACGTGAACCCGCCCAACACCACCGACTTCGGCATCATGTTTCTCGCTACCGAGGGTCTCTACGCAGAGGTGCTCCGGCAGCCGTCGCTGGTCGACGACCTGCTGCACAAGCACCGAGTCGTCGTCGCCGGCCCGACCACTCTGGCCGCGATCCTGAGTAGCCTTCGCATGGGTTTCCAGACATTGGCCATCGAAAAGCGGGCATCAGAAGTGTGGACGGTCTTGCGGGCCGTAAAAACAGAGTTCGGCAAATTCGGCGAAGTCCTAGCCAAGGTCAAGAAGCAGCTCAGCACAGCGAGCAGCACGATCGAAATGACCGGCGTCCGAACGCGCGCCATTGAGCGAAAACTGCATTCCCTCGATCAGCTACCAGAAGACGAAGCCGCCAAGACTCTCCAATTGCCGGTGACCGGCGAAGGCGAACTTGAGTCGGAGACCCCGCGCCCGGAAGCAGCGCCCGACGAGGGGTAGGCATCGTTGGCGGAGCACCATCCGGCACAACCCGCCCGCGAAGCTCACGGGGCGCAGACAAGAGTCTGCGATCTCCCCTCCACCGGTTTCCCCGGACACCTCTACGAACGATTGCGACGGCGATTCCATGGCGCGTCACTGACAATCAAAGACGCGCCAAGAGTTTGAATCGGCTACGGAATACCGGTGAAGGCGCGCTGCAGGTTGGCAAGGTCGGCGAAGTCGATGTCCTGGTCGGTGTCGAAATCGAAGACCTCGCAGCCGGGGGCGTAGGGGCCGTTGGCAGGGCCGGTTGCACAGGTGTCAAAGGCGGCGAAATCGTCGAGGTCTGTATCGGCGTCGGCGTCGAAGTCGCCGGGGACGAAGCCGCTCAGGGCGATGGTGTTGCTGGCCATGAGCACGGGCTCGCTCTTGCCGTGGCCCGTCCACAACGCGTGCAAGCGATCG
>JAJDDU010000259.1 GCA_029260155.1 Phycisphaerae bacterium
GCCGTATTCCCGCTGAAGGTGCAGTACGTCACCGTCGGGCTGCTGGCGATGCAGTTCATCCCGCCGCCCGACTGGATCGCATTCCCGTTCGTGATCACGACCCCGCTGAGTACCGTGTCCGATCCCTCGGAGTTTTCGCACCTGACGACCGGGCCGCTCCCGCCGCCATCGATGATGGTGCTCAGGGCGATCTCGGGGTCCGTCGGGGCCGTGCTGCGCACCGTAATCGCCTTGCCGTTGAAGTTGATGTTCTCAACGTAGGTTCCAGGGGCGACGACGACCTCATCGCCGTTTATCGCCGCGTCGATGCCGGCCTGGATAGTCGGCTGATCGGCGGGGACGTTGATGATGTCCGCATGGACGTGCCCAACGAAGAACAGAGTCGCCAGCACGGCCAAGCCGCACACGACGTTCCGCGTTTGCTTCCGATACATGTCCGTTTCTCCTGAGTGGAATAGGTTTTCTTGAGGTTGCCCGACGGACACCGCGCGGCGCCCGGCAGCGTCATGGCAAAACAGCCGCGCCGTAGTTCAGATTCTAGCGCAAGCTAAACACGCCGCCGTTGATTGTGGACGCCCAGTGCGAGACAAGGAGAGTGCGCACACGATCAGTGGATCCGATCCTCTGAACTCCACAGACTCTCTCCTGTATTTCCCAGATATTTGACTCCAAGCGGTTATCCTGCGCAAGCGGTCTGCTCGATTCAACGCAGAATGGCCTCCGTGGCCGCAAACCACGCCTGTTTTCCCGCTCCAATGTGCCAATCCTGCCTCGGACGTCTCGGCGAGGACGATCCAGGGCAGTTTCCGCGCATCCCTCGACCCTCCGCCGAGGTGGGTTAAGTTCCGGGGCAGCAACAGCGATATCCGGCCCGTTCACACGTCGCCCAAACGCAAGTTCATCATACCAAGAGCGGCCCGACGATGACAAGAATCGAATCTGACAGAGTCTTGGCGGTGTCCTGGACGGTGCGATATCCGCCAACTACGAACAGAACCTCGGTTCGTAAGCACCAGGCGAGTCGGGATGCTCACGCGGAAACTCGGAGAATCCGGGCGAATCTTAGGCGGTCGCTGCTCGAACGCTGAGAAGGAAGATAGAGGAGAGGCCCGGTGGTGCGTGGCCTCTGAACCTTGATAGCTACTTGGCCAGCGACCGGAGTGCCGACGCTTTCTGGTCCGCTTCGCTCGCCCGCGCTGGCGAGCTTGCCGGAGATGCGTGTGAGGGCATCCACGACCGCGAACATGGTGGCCACTCGTGGCTTGGTCATCGCCCCGTGCCAGCGTGCGACCTCAAGGGCCTCTTTCGCGAGCGTTCGCGTGATGCCTTGCTTGGCCAGCACTTTGAGCACGTCATCGGAGCTCGAACCGAGCGAGTGTGGCAATTGTTCAGGGCATCGTAGGTGCAGGGCGGGTTTCACCCGCCGTGATCGTGCAGGAAGGCGGGTGAAACCCGCCGTACCGGTGGAATGCCACAGAGAATGGCCACACCCCACTCGCACGGGGATTAGCCGGAGACTTGGCTTTGCGAGCGCGATGCCTGTATAGTCAAGTGGAGATGGCCAGACGACGCGCTTCATCTTCGGCACACGGCAAGCACATGAACATCATGTTCACGTGCGTGGGGCGGCGCGTCGAACTACTGCATGCGTTCCGCCGGGCCGCGGAGAAGTTGGGCGTAGGCCTGACGGTTCACGGCGCGGACATGTCGTGGTTTGCCCCGGCGATGCACCACGTGGACGTCGCGCATGTCATCCCGGCGTTGAGCGATCCGGACCACATCGACGCGTTGCTCGAGATCGTGCGTAAGCGGAAGATCGATATGGTCATTCCGCTGATCGACTCGGAACTGATGGCATTGAGCGAGGCTTGGGAGCGATTCCGCGAGCTCGGTTGCAGCGCCGTCGTTTCGTCCGAAGACGTGATTCACACGTGTCAAGACAAGTTGCTGACGTACAAGAAGCTCAAGCAAGCGGGCATCGACACGCCGGCAACGTGGTCGTGCACAGCGGCGATCAAAAAGAAACTCCTCGACTTTCCGCTATTCATGAAGCCTCGCGAGGGCAGCGCGGGCATGGGCAACTACAAGATTCACGACATCGACGACCTAACGGTTCTCGCCCGCCGCGTTCCGAGCCCAATCGTGCAGGAGTTTGTCGAGGGCACCGAGCACACTCTGGACGTGTACACCGGGTTCGACGGCATTCCGCGGTGCGTTGTTCCTCGGCGGCGCCTTGAAGTGCGCAACGGAGAAGTATCAAAGGGGCTCATCGTCAAGAACCGCCGCATCATGGCCGTCGGGCGTACGGTCGCGCTCGCGCTGGGCGACTGCCGAGGCGTCATCACGGTGCAGTGCATCGTTACGGCTGAGAAGCGTATTCGCGTTATCGAGATCAACCCGCGCTTCGGCGGTGGTGCGCCATTGGGCATTCGCGCGGGGGCTGATTTCCCACTGTGGTTGATGGCGGAGCACCTGGGGCGGCCTGTGACCATCAAGCCCGCCGACTTCGAGGACAACGTGGCCATGCTGCGATTCGACGACTCGGTTTTTTGCACCGTCGGTGATGATTGGTGTTGACGCGCGGTGGGCACGAGCGGGCAATTGTCTTCGACCTGGACGACACACTTTATCCTGAACGTGCGTACGCCTTTAGTGGATTTGACTCGGTAGCGGCTGCATTTGCGGAACGGCTGAGCGCGGACTTCGACGTATCGGCGCGGATGCGCGAGTTGTTCGACACGCCTGATCGGCATCGCGTGTTCAATGCCATTGCTGCGCAGTGCAACGCGCCCGAGTCAATCGTTGCGGAGATGATCGATCATTTCCGGCATCACGCGCCGCGTATCCAGCTGCATTCCGACGCGGAGGCTGCGCTTACACGTCTGCGCCCGTCATGCAAGCTGGGCGTCATTAGCGACGGTTATTCGATCGTTCAGCATGCGAAGATCGACGCGCTTGACGTGCGGCAGCGGGTGGACGCGGTCATCGTAACGGACGACTACGGCCGGGCGTTTTGGAAGCCGCACCCACGTGCTTTCGAGGAGATGGCCGCCCTGTTGGGTGTCGAGCACAGGCACTGCGCGTACGTCGCTGACAATCCTGCTAAGGACTTCGTCGCGCCCAACGCGCTGGGCTGGCGTACCGTGTTCATCGAGCGTCCCGACGGCGTGCATGCCAAGAACCCTCCGGCAGACAGCGGTGCCGCGCGCGAGACCATCATGTCGCTTGACGCGCTCTGATCTGTGCGGAAATACGCTCTGTCTGCAATAGTCGCATGGACGCATGACACGGTGGCCGAACGGCGTGTGGGCGCGGCACATGTTGATTGCATCGCTAATATTAATTCGGTACTCTAATGGAATTGGAAGGGCTGAACGGGGCGTGGTCGCCCGGTTCGATGTCGTACGTCCGCAGAATCCCCTACCCGCAGGAGTAATCAAGTATGCTGAATCATCTGGCCGGCTGTAGCGTTCTAGCGATGGGGGCGGTTCTGTTCTCCGCGACAGCGAGTGGATCGGAGATAAATGATCATCGAGGGCGGCAGCATGTCGTGCGCATTTGGGGGCACAGTGCGATTCCAGCCGGTGAGGCGGATTGGTCACCGATACTCAGTTTGGATTATGACACGTTCACATGGGCTGCATTGAGCGACGCGGAGCTTGCGCGATTGCGGAGCAGCGGCCAAGCTTATCAGGAAGTCGTCGATCCCTACGCGCTGCGTTTCGGCGGGACGCGTTTCGACCCGCTTGCGGCCGCGCCGGTGATCGCCGATGGATGGGATACAGCCGATTCTGATGTCGCGGATCTGCACTTGGTGCAGTTCGTCGGCCCGACGCGTGCCGGTTGGCTTGACGCGCTGCGGGCGCGCGGGTTGAAGGTGGTGCAGTATGTTCATCCCTTCACTTACGTTGTTTGGGGCAAGCCGGGCAATCGCGCGCAAGCGGAGCACCTCGATACGGTTCGGTGGACCGGTTCGTTCGCTCCGGCGTACCGCGTGCTGCCGCGCTGGCGTAACCTGGCTGCGGGCGCACAAAGGGTGAAGGTACTGCTCTATCGCGGCGCAGACGTCGACGCAGCCATCGGCGCGTTGCGGCATCTTGGTGGGACGATCACAACGCGCACAACCTTGAACCATGTTTTCGAGTCAGTCGGCGTGACGCTGCCAGGGTCTGCGATGCGCGGTGCGGCCCACGTTCCCGGTGTGTACAGCATTCAGCCCGTTCCTACGGACGGCGGCTTGCGGGGCGAGATGAGTGATCAGGTGAGCGTAAACAACGTCGACGGCAGCAACGCGGCGTTTCCGGGATACGTGGACTGGCTCGCGGGCGTGGGCATCAACGGTGCGGGCGTCATCATCGCGAATGTAGACGGTGGCGTAGCCGAGACACATGCCGATTTAGTTAATCGCTTCATTGGCTGCACGGGGCAAACATGTGGCGGGAGCGATTCGAGTAGTCACGGCACGCACACGGCGGGGATCATGGCGGCGGACGGATCGTCGGGGATTCTGGATTCTTTCGGATTCCTGCGCGGGCTGGGACAGGCGCCAGGCGCTACGCTGGTCGAGCAGGTCTATAGCCCTTGGTTTACGCAGGCGGGCGGGATGCTCCTGCTGATGACCGACTCGTACAATAACGGGGCGTCGTTGTCGGGTAACAGTTGGGGGCCTTCGGGGTCTCCGCACGGATATGATGAGGACACCATGCAGGTGGACATCGGTGTTCGCGATGCCGATCCCGCCGCGCCGGGCAACCAGCCGCTGACGTTTGTACTCTCGTTCATGAATGGAAACGGCGGGACAAGCTCGCAGGGTACGCCGGACGAAGCCAAGAATCTGTTCAACATCGGTTCGACGAAGATGCAGACCGGCAGCGGTGCACAGATCCTTCAGATCGACGACGTGTCATCTAATAGTGCGCACGGCCCGGCGCTTGACGGTCGGACGATACCGCACATTGTGGCGCCGGGTTGCTCGGTGGAGTCCTCGGTTCCGGGCGGCTATGGCACGATGTGCGGGACGAGCATGGCTTCTCCGCATGTCAGTGGCGCGGTTGCGTTGTTCATCGAGTATTACCGTGGATTGCCCAACTTTGTCGTTGACCCGAGCCCTGCTCTGATCAAGGCGGCGTTTCTTCCGGCGGCCCGCGACTTGGCTGGTCATTCGGACGCGGACGGCGGGACTCTGGGTCATCCGTTCGACAGCAAGCAGGGTTGGGGCCGCATGGATGTCGAAGCGGTGATCGACCCGCAGTTCACAGCGCGTTACTTTGACGATCCGGCCGTCTTCAACAACACCGGCGAGGAGTGGGTCACCAATCTCTCTCCGGTCGATCCCTCTCAGCCGATGCGACTCATGCTGGTGTGGACGGACGCCCCCGGTCACGGGTTGGGTGGGTCGACGCCCGCGTGGAATAACGATCTCGATCTCGTGGTTGAGGTTGGCGGCAACACGTATCGCGGCAACGGTTTCGGGCCCGATGGGTGGTCGCAGTCCGGCGCTCCCGCGGACAGCATGAACAACACGGAGGGCGTATTCCTCGGCCCCTTGTCGCCAGCCGTCGCAACTGTTCGCGTCGTCGCAGCCAACATCAACTCGGACGGCATTCCGAATACCGGTGACGATACGGACCAGGACTTCGCGCTGGTCTGCTACAACTGTGCAGAGGAGCCAGGCTTCATTCTGACAGCTGACCCGGGGCAGATGGAGATTTGCGTGCCCGACGACGCGACCTACAACGTCGAAGTGGGTCAGATCATGGGGTTCAGCGATCCGGTCACGCTCAGTGCCACGGGCGAACCCGCCGGCACGACAGTCGCGTTTTCCGTGAACCCCGTCACACCGCCCGGTGCGAGTATGATGACGATCGGCAACACCGCTTCGGCGGCTGCGGGGTCGTACACTGTGGACATTGCCGGGGCGGCGCCCGACATGGATCGCAACATGACTGTCGCGCTGGACATCTACACAACCGCTCCCGGCGCGCCGGTGCTGGTCTCTCCCGCCAATGCTGCCACTGGAGTGAGTCTTGTACCTACGTTTGAATGGTCCTCGGGGAGTCAGTCATCGACATACTCTTTTGAACTTGCGGCCGATGCCGACTTCCAGAGTATCCTCGCATCTGCCACCGACCTGACAGAGACGACCTACACGCTCGGAGCACCTCTAGCGGCGATAACTCAGTATTACTGGCGAGCGCAGTCTGACAATATTTGCGGCGAAGGACAGTTTTCGCAGACGTTTAGCTTTACGACACGAGACATGCCAGCCATTCTGCTGGTTGACGACGACGACGATGGTCCCGATGTCTTGACGTACTACGCCGATGCCCTCAGCGCCATCGGGCAGGACTACGACCTGTGGGACACGAACGACAGTGATAATGAGCCCGAAGCTGCCACACTGCTCGCGTACCAGACGGTGATTTGGTTTACGGGAGACTCGTTTGGCGGTCCATGCGGGCCGGGTCCTGCGGGCGAGGCTGCGTTGGCGCAGTACCTCGACGGCGGCGGATGCCTGCTTATCAGCAGTCAGGACTACCACTACGATCGCGACCTCACAAACTTCATGAGTGACTATCTCGGCGTGGCGTCGGTAAACGACGACGTCGATCAGACACAGGCGACCGGTGCAGGTTCGGTGTTTACTGGCATGGGGCCGTACGCACTCTCTTACCCATTTTCCAACTACAGCGATACGTTGAATGCCGACGGCACGGCCGAAGTCGCGTTTACCGGAAGCGTGGGTGATTGCGCCGTCAACAAGGACAATGGAGTGTACAAGACGACGTTCTGGGGATTCCCACTTGAGGCAGTGGGCTCGGCCTCAGATCGCATGGAATTGATCAGCGCCGTGATAGACTGGTGCGCGGCCGATCAATTCGTCGACTGCAATGACAACGGTATTCCCGACGAAGAGGAACCGCTTGGCGATTTCGATTTGGACTGCGATGTCGACTTGGATGATTTCCAGACGCTGGACGGCTGTTTTACGGGGGCCGACGGCAATGCGGGACTGTTGTGCGACAACGCCGACCTTGACCGAGACGGGGATGTGGACATGGAAGACCTGGGGCGGTTCCAGGTCTTGTTCATGATTCCGTAGCGGGAACGGGGTGGCTGAATCCACCGCTTCATCCGCAGGGCGATCGCAAGACGTGTTGCACGATGCGCTGTGGGTGAATCAGGCCACCGTCGTATCTTACGATCGGCTCGATGGTGGCTGAATGCACGACCTTTCGTAACTCGCCCGCGTAGAGGCCGATGTTGAGCTCGGGGACGATGACCCGGCGAATACGGTCGGT
Source organism: Phycisphaerae bacterium (assembly GCA_029260155.1). GTDB lineage: Bacteria > Planctomycetota > Phycisphaerae > UBA1845 > UBA1845 > OFTM285. The sequence goes on from JAJDDU010000259.1 coordinate 7,302, forward strand.
GACTGCTCGACGTATGGCGATCTCGGGGATGGGCCAGAGGCTAAAGAGCGTCAAACCGGCGACACGTTTGCCGGTCTGGCGAAGTTCGCTGACCGCTTGGTGTGCCACGGCGCCCGTAAGACCGTAGGCGAGAATCAGCACGTCTGCGCGTGGATCGGCGTCGGCGTTCACTTGTTCGAGATTCTCACGCGCCGCGGAAATCTTCATCATGAGATGGGCCGTGTGTCGTTCCAACGCTGCGCCGGTGTGGTCGGCATCGAAGGAAGCTGGCGCCGCTAGGATCGCGGCATCGTCGCCTTCGAGGTCCAAGTCCTGCTCAGACTGTGCGAGGTGCGGGGAGATCATCAAGATTACAGGCGTGCGAAGGCGCTCGGCGATGTTGAACGCATTACGCGTGAGGCGATAGGCTGATGCGACATCGGCGGCGGCCCATACCGGCAGTGGGCAACCGCCGGAAACCACGTTGCCCGCGAGCAGAACATCGCCGTCCGGCGCTGCCGTTGCTCCACTCCCTATGTCGCCGCCGAAGCACAGGACCACAAGCGGTACTTCCGCCGCCTGCGCGAGACCCACATCTTCGCCGCACCGGCCGAGATCGCGTGCAAAGATCATAGCCATCACCTTCTCGCCCGCCTTGGCTGCGTCGATGCACTGCGCGACGGCTGACGCGCTGTCCTCGGCGCGGATCTTGGTGCAATGCATGTGATCCCACGCCGTTGAAGAACACGCGCCGATGGTGTCTGCCGCCGATGTCGCGATGAAGCCACAGTTCGCCGTTGACGCGCCGCGTGCGATGGCTTGGATTGCGGAGAGGAATTCACTCATGTCGTTGGGTCGGCGTTCGAGCAGGACTCCGCGCGGGATAAATCCCGCGGCTCGGAGGGGCGGTGTCGAGACAGATGCGGTCTATCGAATCGCGTCATCGGCACTGAACTCGCGCGCCATAACGTCGAGGTATCGCCACTGATCCTCGATCTGCCTAATGAGTTTGTCGGTATCCAACATGCCGTGTCGGAAGCGCCGCTGACGCGAGACATATTTGTCGACGGCTTCGGGTGTCGGCGGATCGGGGCGGATCGTGACGCGGTAACGCCTCCCGTCGTGGACTTCGTACAGAGGGAATAGCCCGCAGTCCACGGCATGGCGGACCAACTCTACGCTCTCTTCGGGTTCCGATTTCCATCCGGTGGGACAGGGCGAATGGATCAACAGGAAACGGAATCCCTGTTTGTCGCGGGCTGTACGCAGCTTTCGGAGGAAATCGTCCCGGTGAGCGATGGACAGCGTGGCGGCATAGGGAATGCGGTGGGCGGCCATGATGGCCATGATGTCTTTCTTGCGCTCGCTCTTGCCGGCTGGGCTTGTCGTGGTGAAGACGCCTTCGGGCGTGGCGCTGCTGCGCTGGCCGCCGGTGTTTCCGTAAATCTCGTTGTCGTAGCAAATGTAGATGATGTTCTCGTTACGCTCTGCGGCTGCGGAGAGCGTCGCGATGCCGATGTCGTAGGTTCCGCCGTCACCGGCCCAGCAGATGACGGGGTTGTCCTCCTGATTCATTTCCGCGACCGCGCTCAACCCGGTCGCGACGGCGGGCGAGCTTGCGAACGTGCTGGCTGCCACCGGAGCGCTGTACGACGTCGTCGGGAATGCCCCGGCGGTGACAATGCCGCAGCAGGCAGGTATGACCACCAGCGGCATGTGGCCGTCAAGCGCTTCGCCCAGCCACAGCAAGCCGAGCGACATTCCGCAACCGGCGCAGTTCGTGTTGCCTGCGCGCAGCAAGTGTTCGCATTGCGTCACGCCGTCGCTCTGTCCTTCGATGGTTGATGTGCTCACGCTGCCACCTCTTTCCATACGGGATCGCCGCTGCACTCGCGTTGCAACAGATCCTCCACGATTTCATCGAGTGCCTCGGGTGTCACGTCGCCGCCGCCCAAGCCGACTAGATAATCCTGCACGATCGTATCGGATTGATCGCTCAGTGACGTTGCGATCTCCGGCCAGAAGATGCCGCCCGATCCTGGGGAGTGGTTCCGGTCCAACACGCCGACCCGCTTGACGCCCGAAAGCGCATCGCGAAACGCTTGCCGAGGGAAGGGGCGGAATAGCTTGGACTTGATCATCCCGATCTTCGTGCCGGCGGTCCGTCGTTCGGCGACCACGCCGCGCAGCGTTCGCGCCATCGTATTGCACGCAACGAGAACGGTTTCGGCATCCTCAGTGTGCTCAGCCGCGATCGCCCCATCCGGGCGCCGGCCGAAGACGCCCTCGAATTCGTTGATCGCTTCTTCCAACACGGCGGGGACGTTTTCCATGGCGTCCTGGATTTCGCGTCTGTGGTGCTCCGTCTCTTTTGGCCAAGTCAATCCGCCGACCGTCGTTGGGCGGTTCACGTTCAATCGATGCGGCACGTCGCAGCCGGTCGATAGAAACGCGTCGACTTGTTCCTGCTCGGGCAGATCGACGACCATCTGCGTGTGCGACGTCACAAAGCCGTCCATCGCGACCATGGTCGGCAGCATGACGCGCGGATCTTCAGCGACGCGGAACGCCAAAAGGATCGTGTCGACTAGATCCTGATGCGAATCGGTGTAGAGCTGAAGCCACGCGGCGTCGCGCAACGCCAGGCTGTCTCCCTGGTCCACCCAGATGTTCCACGGCGGGCCCAACGTGCGATTCACGGCGACCATCACGATCGGCAGACGGTAGAATCCCGCGGCGAAGACGTTTTCCGCCATGTAGGCCAGACCGTTCGATGAACTGGCGGTAAAGGTGCGCGCCCCGCCGAGCGATGCACCCATGCACACCGCCATCGCGCTGTGTTCGGACTCGACCGGGACTATGCGTCCCTTGCTGAACTCAAATCGCCTCAGGTATTCGATGATCTCAGTCTGCGGCGTGATTGGGTACGCCCCGCCCGCACAGCCACGAGCCCGGCGATTGGCTTCACCGGCGAGCGCCAATGCGTGACCTGCGGCGAAGTTACCGGTTACGAGTTTCCGTGCCACGATGATCCTCCCCTACAAGTCCGCCATGTAGATGACGCCACGCGGACACTCCGCTGCGCAGATGCCGCACCCTTTGCAGTACTCGAAATCAACCTCGTACCCCCCGCCGCTGCGCAGGAGGATTCCCTCCGGGCAATAGTCCATGCAGCGATCGCACACCGTGCACACCCCGCAACTGAAGCATCGCCCTGCCTCGGCCACCGCCTCCACGCTGTTGTCGGCTGCGCTCAAACCGGACCGCACCTCGGTGAAACTCTGGCGGCGCTCCTTCATGCTCAGCGTCTTGCTCTCTGCACGCGGGGCGTGAGAAAACACGTGAGTATGGAGCACATCCGATCCAGCCACCGCCTCCGCCGGCGGGGGAAAGAGGTCTTCGCCACTTAGCGTGCGGTGAATGTGCCAAGCTGTGCTGCGTCCACTGCCAATTGCAGCGGTCACCGTGCCGTCGTTTGCTGCGAAATCACCACCGGCGAACACGGGGGCGCCGGTCAATCCGAGGAGCGATTCTTGATTGCGCACCTCCGATCCTTCCGGAAGGATGGACAGGTCGGAGGATTGGCCCAACGCCAAGAGAACGCGGTCGCACCGCATGTCGAAGTAAGCGTCCTCACTTGTCTCCTGCTCGGGTCGCGGGCGGCCGGAATCGTCCGGCTCGCCGAGTCGCATGCGCACACAAGTCAGCAGAGGGCCGACGCCGTCGTGACGCAAACGCACCGGCGAAACCAGCTCGCGCAGGACGATGCCCTCCTCAACAGCTTCCTCGATCTCCTCACGAATCGCGGGCATCTGCTCGCGCGTGCGGCGGTACACGACCTCCACTTTTGCACCCAATCGCCTGGCGGAACGGGCCGCGTCCATGGCGGTGTTGCCACCACCGATCACGATGACGTGCAAGCCAGTCAGCGATTCCGGATCAACACGGATTCGATCCAAGAACGCGAGGCCTTGTTCGACGGTTTTGTCGCCTGCTTCGGCGCTGCCATTGCCGAGATCGACGGAGCGCAGGTGTTGCAGACCCGTCCCCACGAACACGGCGGAAAACGAGTGCGTCAGGCGGAGCAATTCTTCTTGGTCGACCGACGTACCGGTTTTGACTTCGATTCCATGATCGACAATGAACTTGATCTCGCGATCCAGAACGTCACGCGGAAGTCGGTACGCGGGGATGCCGGTACGCATCACACCGCCCAACTCGCTGTCCCGCTCAAGCAGCGTCACGCGGTAGGCCAGTCGCGCGAGGTGGTACGCAGCGCTGAGACCGGCCGGCCCGGATCCAACGACCGCGACGGTTTCATCGCGCCAGCGGTGCGGTTCCCCGACACCGCGGATCGCAACGTGAGGATGACCCTCGTCTGCGGCGAACCGTTCCAGCTCGCGGATGTTGATCGACTCGTCGAATTCTTGGCGGTTGCAGGCGTCCATACAGGGGGCCGGACACACGCGACCGCAGACGCCGGGCAGCGGCGAAGTCTCCAACAGGATGCGCAGGGCTTCGTTGTGATCTCCCTTGGCCATCGCCTCGACAAAACCGCGCACGTCGTTGCCCGCGGGACAGCCGTTGTTGCACGGCGGCGCGAGCTGTTGGCGGTGGGGCTGGCGCGTCGTCCAATCGCCGGTGTGGATTCTCGGATGACCGCCGACTTCGTCATCGAGCAGCCCCATGATCTTGCCGGCTTTCGGTGGCGTCGCGGGCGCCGCAACGGCGCCCGCCAGTCGTTCGGCGCGCACGGTTTCAAACGCCCTCGTCGCGGCGGTGATGTTTCCGCCGCCGAAGTTCACCTCCGCGAGCGCGCCGGTTACGTCGTCCAGCGTTAGCCCGAGCACGCGTCCAACCGCGCCGAGCATGGTCGTGTTGACGATCGGAACCGTGCGCGTTCCCAGACCGTTTGTCACCGCAATTGTGGTTGCATCGATGGTTGCGACTTGGCGGCCGGGAAACAACTCGGCAAACGCGTCCGGCGGTTCGGGGCTGTTCAAGATGACCCAGCCATCGGGCTTGTGTCCCGTGAGTACGCACGGTGTAGTCAACGTTCGGTCGAGCACAATGACGTGGTCGGGCGTTCGTATCTGGTTGTGGTTGGTGATCTCGACGTCGTCTATTCGCACGTATGCCTGAAGAGGCGCGCCGGATCGTTCAGCCGCATACACTCCGAAGGCCTGAACGTGTTTCCCCTCAAGGAAGTACGCATTGGCGATCAGCTTGGCGAGCGTTACGCCTCCCTGTCCGCCGCGTCCGTAGATGGTCATCTCGATCATGGTGCGACCTCCCGAGAGTTTCAAAGCGGCGGAACAGCACGAGCGGTCGCGCTGCCCCGTATGGGACCGTTCGGCAATTGCCATGCCGCCCGCCGCCGCGGGATCGGTCCGGCGTACAACCGCCTTTCGTCCCAGATCGGATGATCGTGCGTCAATTCGCACTGCGACTGCGGCATTTGCCTCGCGTACACCGCCGGTGACCACCCGCATTGTCCCGATTAGCGTACACGAAATCGGCAGCGTTGTAACGCTTGTCAATTCTCACGACCGACGCCGCCACGCATCGGTTTCTCGCGGCACCAGACCGCCGGCATCCGAGGTCAGCCGTTCGCCTTTGAAACCCGTCACGGCTGCGCATAGAGGAAGATCGGAAGAAGCCGGGACGCAAGTGCCACGCGCTGGCACTAAAGACCCTCCGCGCTTCGAACGATGGATGGCCCGAATGCCTTCGCCAAGCGCGAACCACCAAAGCCTGATGCAATCTCCGCGCGAGGTGATTCCGGGCGATCAGCTGCAATAGCATTTGAACCCGGATTCGCCGGATAGATTGACTGTGATAACACGGTGCGTGCGTCTTTCTCCTGTGACCGGTGTTCGGAGTCGGAAACGGGGTCCCTGGCCGCGCGACTTGAACTATCTGGTCGCATCTCCCTACAATGCGGCGTATGAACACATCTGTTGGGAATCTTGCACGGTCTTTGGCCGTGGTCTTGGGTTTGCATTTGAGCGGGGCTTGCGTTGACGGTGCGCAGTTCGATGACAAGCTGAGCGAGGCGACCGATGCGCTGCGGCGGATGGGCGAAGCGCCTGAAGCGGTTCGATCGGCTCATTATCACGTGCTCTACGTTGGGCGGAAGGAGTTTGCGGACGAGCGCAAACGGGTGCTCGAAAAGGTGCGGAAGAACTTCCTCGGCTTCATGCGTCGGATGCATCTGAAGATCAACACAAAACACGAGAAGCTGCTGGTCATCGTTGTGGATACGCAATCCCAGATGCAACGGTTCCACGAGGAAGTGTCACCCGATGACCCTCCGATCCCAAGCTGGGCGGCGGGCTATTACTCCCCTGAGCACAACTGGGCTGTCTTCTACAACCAGCGCAAGGGGCAGAACGTAGCCGAGACGGAAGAATGGCTTAATCGCATGGCCACGAAATTGGTCAACGCGCGGGGTGGTCCTGACACGCGGCTGTACATCAACACACCGACCGGCTGGGTCAAGCGTAGCAAGAGGCAGATCGGGCAGGACATGACAGCCAAGTGGAAAGAGGTCATAGGTGCGGTGAACGAATTCAACACCGCGCTGACGCAACACGAGGGCGTGCATCAGCTAGCCTTCAACGTCGGCGTGCAGCAGAGGGGCGCGCGGTATCCGTTCTGGTTGAGCGAGGGGTTGGCGTGTCAGTTTGAAGTTCCGGCGGCGAAGAAGGGGCGGCGGCGCATGGGAGCTGCCCGAGTGAACGGACTGCGATTGGCCAAGTTCCGCGAGTCGCAGGCGACGGGGAAGGTCCTTGGTCTGCACAAGTTCTTGGCGCTCGACTTGGAGGACTCTGTGGACTCGGTCGAGGCTGCGTACGCCGAGGCGTGGGCGACCTTTGCGTTCTTCTTCAAGCGGTATCCGAAGGAGCTATCCGCCTACGTCACCCACCTGGCCCAGCGAAAGCCTGCGGCTGAGGGAGAGGAGATCGACGAAGTGGCAGCGTTCGGCAAGTTCTTCGACAAACCGATTCTGGATTTGCAGGAACAGATGAAGGCACATATCGAGAGACTGAAGTAGGCTCCGTTCTGCGCTTGCGCTATCCTGGACAAGGGCCGTCATGGGCGACGCTCACACCGGCCAATGCAGCGTAACATACGTCCTCATAGGTTTCGCCGTCACAGCCGCAGACTGTCTCGCCGGAAGGGATGCATCCGCCGGGGCGCGGTTCGCAGTGTCCGGTCCCGTCGCAATCACCTACTTCTTTGGCGCAATACTCGGATTCGTTGCAGTCGGCACTGCTCTGGCAGCCGGCGGGTATGCACTCACCTGCGTAGTCGATGCTCTCGCCGGCATGGGCGGCGAGGCAGGGGTTGTCGTAGGTTACGCCGTCACAGGCGCAGACGGGATCCCAGTCGGGCATGCAGATGATCGGCGGCGTTTGACACTGCCCGGTTCCTTCACAGTCGCCGATGGCTTTCGCGCAATATCCCCATCCTCCGCAGTCCTTGTTCGCTTGACACGAGTCGGGCAGACAGGGGCCTTCGTTGTCCACGCTTGCGCCGGCCTGTGCGGCGTAGCAGGGGGTGAGATAGGTGATGCCGTCGCAGCCGCACACGGGGTCCCAACCGGGGACGCACACAAGCGGTCGCGTTACGCACTGCCCGAACCCGTCGCAGTTGCCAACTGCTTTGGCGCAGAAATCAGCTGCATCGCATTCCGCGTTGGCTTGGCACCCGGGCGGTAAACACGAGCCCTCGTGACCGACGCTCACCCCGGCCAACGCAGCGAAACATGCGTTGGTGTAAGTGATGCCATCGCAGCCGCACACGGGCGCCGGCATGTCCAAGCAGTCGTTGGGGCGGGGATTGCAGGTTCCGTCGTCCTGACACGCGCCGAGGAGTTTGGCGCAGTATTCGTCGCCGGCGCAGTCATTGCCGGTCGCGCAAACCTGACACGCGGGCAAGTCACCGGTGAACGCGGCTTGGAGCATTGCGTAGTCGAGGAGATCGACATCGCAGTCACGGTCGAGGTCGCCGATGGGGCGGCCTTGTGTATCGACGGCGGCTCCTTGCGGCGTGTCGCAGCATACGTCGTAGTGATCGTCGACGCCGTCGCCGTCAGCATCGTAGGCGCGCGTGAGTGCGGTCGGCCCGAATGCGACGAGAATCATTCCAAACGAAAGTATCTTTTTCGAGCACATGTGCACACCCCTTCTCTCACGCTGCGCCCGAAGGGCGCGACAAATTGCCGAAGCAAGACTCGCCCTTCGCTTGAGCATTGCCATGCAGTAGTTTAACGTTTTGGCGCGGCCGATGCAAAGATCACGTGTTGAGCGCTTCGCGGCCCCGCGTTCAGATGCGGAATTCGGGCTGGGCTGTGTTTGGGGCGGCGGGAGTCGAAAGTGTAAGGGGTTGAAGCGCAGAAATTGCAGGGAGAGGAGAGGTTCTGGGGAGTCGTGGGACTCTTCGACAAGCAGATTCTCGATGCGCGGGGGAATGTGGGGCGCGTGTTTGAAGGCCAAAGGTCGAGATGCTGGCGCCTTGGGGTCTTAATCTCCAACCTTCAACCTTCAATCTTCAACCTTCAACCACTTCCGCGGGGAATCGGATTGTGACATCTGCTGGGGCGTCGGTTTTTGGGGTCTTGCCGGCGGCCCATTGCTTGATGGTCGAGAGTTCGCGGGGCCAATCGGCGGCGGCACGGCGGCCTAGGAAGAGGCTGAAAAGCATATCGAGCATGCCGGCGGCTTCGGTCACTTGATGGAAACGCTCTTCGAGAATGGCGCGGCGGTCGTTTTGCTCGGGGTCCGGCAGACGCAAGGCGGACACGTTGAACTTGGGACCGTCGAGGACGAGCGAAAACTCTGCGCCAGACGTCCCGACGATCAAGCCGGCCTTGGTGGGTTGTTTTCCGATCTTGAGCGCGGCGCGCGCTTCGGGGGCGGCGGCGGGTCCGTCGCAGTGGATGATGTCGCGGCCTGTCGTTTTGAAATCGCAATCAAGTTGCATGGTCTTGGCGATCATTACGGCCAACTGTCGCCCGGCGTTGTCGAACGTGCCTTGGCCCTTATCCGTGCGGTGCCACAGCCAAGTGAGAAACTCGCGGCCGAAGAACGTCCGGTCGTTGAAGTCGAAACCATTGTCGTCCTCGATGCGCATCTCGGCGACCAGATGGAAAGGTTCGGCGTCTTCGACTGCCCGGGGATCGCCGGCAGCGTCTGTGATGCGGTAGGCCAATCGGTCGGAGTCACCGGATTCGAGGGGGAGGTCGAACGTATCGCGAAAGAGCGTGATGAACGCGTCCGAGGCCGCACTGCCGAGATTGCCGAAGTAGATCACGCTCGTCTGCATATCGATCAGGATGGGCACGGCTGAGATGCGGCGGTACAAGCCTGCCCTCGCTTCTTTCTCCGCTTTGGCCTGGGCGGATTCGCGCGCTATCTTGCGTTCGGCCTTGCTTAGAAAGTCTTTACCGGCTGCGTCTTTTACGGCGGCCTCTTCGATCTGGGCGTAGCTGCGGACAATGGCCGGCGGCGGTGCGGTTCGGTCGAATCGCATCTGAAAGAACGCGAATTGATCGAAGGCGATCTTCTCCAGGGTGATGGCCGTGTCGAGCGCGTGCTCCGCCGATACCCAGCCCGTCTCGACGCCGTCAGGCGTCGCGACGCCGTGTTTGCCGAAGGCGTGGTTGTTGAGGGCCTCGACGAAAGCATCATCGACGCGGTTGGGGACTTGGCCGCCGATGAAGAAACGTCGGAAGCTGACGGGTCCGG
>JAJDDU010000260.1 GCA_029260155.1 Phycisphaerae bacterium
GCGATCCGCAGTTGTGACAGCCGCGGGCGCCGGAAGCGCAGCCGCCGCGATTGTCTCGCCACCCGCAATAGCCTGTAGCAGTGCAGTGGCCGCCGGGATCGCAACCAGTATGAGCGAAACACGGTTGAATAGGATCGTCAATATGACTTCCTGTTTCTGCGCTCTGTGCAATAGATAGACGCCGCCGGCAAACAGCAACAACATTCCGACGCTAATCCAGTGATGCGACAATCGCCAAGCAAAAAGATCGCGCCCAAACTGATACGCGTGGCCGTACGCGAAGAACAGAAAGAGAAACAGTGACACCAGCAGCGCGGAGCGTCGCACACTTCGCAGAGCGAATCCGCTCGGAACCCAGATTCCGGCAATGATGCACAGTGTTACGATGACCGGAAGAACGCCCTCGCCCAGGGGCACGCGTCCGCCGTTCTGGGAATACAGCGAGACAATGGGAAACACGCCGACCAGTATTGGATGAAACGGCACTCCAGTTCGTCGCGTCGCCTCAGTCACGGAGCGGTTCCTTGCGCATCAGGTACAGCGTCCGTTCACTGTCCGCGACTCGCTCGGAGCGCATCAGTGTGAAGTGCCGGGCGAACGCATGCTCGAATGCTTCTTGTGTATAGTTCGGAAAAACGTCTTCGCGCGTCGCGAGCAGGCGCTGCACCTGCGAATCGCTCTTTGGGACGAATTCGATGATGAGCGTATCGCAGAGTTCGCTCAAGAAACCTGCGATCATGTGCAGTGGCAAGTTGTTGGATATAGCCAAGTGATGAATCAACGCCAGCGCGAGGACAGTGTCCGCCGGGCCGCGCTCCAGAAGAGACATGCGTTCCCTATTCGCCCAGCCCGTGGCTGGACTGGGATTGGTGAGGTCCAACACGAGCGGAAGCACACAAACGTCGCCTTGCTTGCAGAATTCGAGATGGTTCTTCTCCACGGCGGCTGGGTCGATATCAAATGCTGTGACCCGCGCCCCGCGCTCGGCGGCGATGCGACTGAAGACCCCGGTGTTCGCTCCGAGATCCCATACCATGCCCCGTTTGAGCGTGTCCAAGTACTCCGCTACCGTTGCCTGCTTGCCGAGCATTGCGGCATCGGTGTAGTTCGTTCCCCCGTAGTAATCCGCCCATTCAGTGCCGGCTGGACGCCAATGGAGTTTCTTAACGGCTGAACGCAGACTGTCGATCAGGCCGAGCAGTCCGATCCGGGAGACCTTTCTGCCGCGTGTGTTCACTGTCTTGTCCGCGAAATGACGTTGGCTCTTCGCGTGCAGGTGGATATGCATCAGGAGTGAAGGACGCAGTCGCGTGCGCATTGGTAGAAGCGACGATGCGAGGTCCAGTGGGATGCCGTCCAGATGTACGCGCAATAGCTGGCTCAAACGTACGTCACGGTAAGACATCAACGCCAGAGGTGCCAAAAAGTGTTGACAGAACTGGCGGTACGCGACCCAGGGTTGTCCTTGCTCGTAAATGGCGAATGACAGCGTGTCCAACAGCATCGGGTGTCCATCGACGAATTGCACATTGTATGCGCTGCTGTCTTTGAGCGTCATCTCATATTCGATGGCCCGTGACTGCACGTCGAGTGTCAACAGCGCAGCCTCCTTGAGTTGACTGAAACACCATTCGTAGGGGTACGAGATGAACGAGACAACTTGCGGTTCGAGGAAGACATAGGCATCGCCGTTGCGCGCGACTTTCGGATGCGCTTCGGTGTGTGCGATGAGCATCCGATCAGACACCAGTGATTGATACAGCCCCGACGCCATCAATCGATCGTAGTGTTCGCGATAGGACGTGTTCACTTGGCGGTAGAGTCGTCCGTCGTGTCGGAAGACAAACCCACTCGGATCGCGAAAGGAACTCGGAATCGCCTCGGTCTGTGCGGTCATGGCTTACGGTCCGAATCGGAACGACTTGATCGCGTGAAGCGAGCGCAGATGCGCGACCAGAACATCTTGATAGCAAAGCCGGCGCCGCAGACGGTGGCGACGACGATTTGGAAAATGAAGCTGCCCGTGCCCGGATCGAGATAGGCATGCGCCTCGCGCGCAGGCGTCAATGTCAGCGCCGCCGCCAACAGCAGTACGTGGAGAACGCGGCCGGAGGAGAGGCGGCTCAGCGTCATCCGCCTATCATAAGATGTCGAAGTTCCGTTCACGGCTATGGCTCTCGGGTGTGACCGATGTTGGCCGTCACACTGTTTTCCGCTCGGTCGCACACGGCTGATTCTAGCACACAGAACCGCTTCGGCACGGGTTTGTCCACATTTTGCGTGTCATCCGCCAGTGAACAGCGAAAGTAGGTCGCAGTATTGATCGGTCCAGACCGGTGTGTCAGGCCGCACGGGCGGCGCGTGCCACGCGAAATCATCCGCCAGCGGCGCGATGAGGTCAGGCCGTCCAGCCATGACGATCCAGTGGGACTCTGTTTTGCCCGTTGCCCGCTCGTCGGCGCTCAATCCCTTGTCCGCCCGCGAGAGGCAGGCTAGGCCCGCCTCTGCCGCGAGGCTTGCGATCATGGGTTCGAAATTCAGATGTCGATTCGATATGTGAAAAGCCAAGATGCCGTCCGTATCGAGCTTGGCCAAGTAGAGTTTGACGGCTTCTTGGGAGAGCAGATGGGTTGGCACTGCGTCTGAACTGAAGGCGTCAAGAACGAGCATATCGAACGAGCGGTCGGGGGTCTCTGCGAGCGTGATACGCCCATCACCCAGATGCACCTCGTAACTGCCGCGGCAATATTCCATGAACGTAAAAAATCGCGTGTCCCGTGCGATGCGCTCCACCGCCGGGTCGATCTCCAAGAACGTGAAGTGCTGCCCCGGCTCGATGTATGCCGCCATCGACCCCGTGCCAAGCCCGATTACGCACACGCGCGATTTACCGCCAGGTCCGCCGAACACCTTGAATACGTCACCGAGCGGCCCGGTCCGATGGTAATAGGAGAGCGGCTCGCTGCGCTGCGCAGGGTCGGTGCTTTGCATGCCGTGCGTGGTGCTCCCATGGTACAATCGATTGAACTTCCCGTCCGTGTCGAGCACGACGCGCTTGACGCCGAAGAAGTTGCGATAAGTACACAGCACCGTGCCCACATTCGGGTTGGCATAGAGGGCGGCCGAGAGCAGCACCACCGCGAACCCGAGCCCGAAGCGAACCGGCCGCTCCTTGAACGCGAAGCAAATGAACGCCGGAATCCCGAACACGATGGCCACGCCCGCGCGCGACTCCGTCAGACCCGTCGCGTCGCGCATCAGCACCGCACCGACGACGACGATTCCAAGAATCACCGGCCAACCCACGTCCATCCAACGGTCCCGGTTTTCGACTCTCGACTCACGACTATCCTCTTTCCCCGGCCTCAGCAGGCACGCAAGAACCATTGCAAGCGGATACTCGACCACGCTGTCAAACACCAATGGTGCAATCAGACTGTTGAAGATCCCACCCAGCACGCCGCCCACCGACATCAGCAGAAAGAATTCCGTGAGGTACTTCGTCCCCGGCCGCGTGCGCGCGAGTTCACCATGGCAGACCATCGCAGCCACGAAGAAGCCACCCAGGTGAACCGGAATCGTCATCCAACCCAACCATCGAAAACTCGCAAAGGTCAGAAGCGCGATCGGCAGAAACACGTACGGCAAGAGAAAGGACATCCACCGAGTCGGCAGCGGATTCCGCCTCGCGAACACGAACACGAACGTCAGCAGATACAAGGCCAGTGGAATGACCCAAAACAGCGGCACTGCGGCCACGTCCGTGGTGATGTGCGCCGTGACCCCCAGCATCAGGCTTGACGGAACGAACGCGAGCGCAATCCACCAAATCCGACGCGACATCGTCGGAGCGGTCCCCTCCCCGTTTTGCGGCGATCCGCAGGGGAGCGCTCCCGCCGGCGCCCGCCACATGGCCAGCGCGCAAGAAAACGCCATCACAATCAGGAGTCCGTACCCCGCCGCCCACACCGCCGCCTGCGTGTCGACTCGAAGCGATGGCTCTATCAATACCGGATAGGCCAGCAGTGCCAGAAGACTGCCCAGGTTGCTCGCGGCATACAGAAAATACGGATCCTTCGAGCCGATTCGGCCACTGTGCGCAAACCACAGTTGCAGAAGCGGCGCCCCGGTCGACACCACAAAGAACGGAAGCCCAACCGACACGCACAACCGGCCCAGAAGCCAAAACATCGGGTTGGCGTCCGCAGGTGGTTTCGCCCCGGCCGCCAGCCCGATCGGCAACACGAAAAGCGGAATCGTCAGCAGCACCATATGCAACGCAGCCTGCCGCCGCACACCCAGCCACCGAACAGTCCCGTGGGCATACGCATAGCCTGCGAGCAGCGCAGCCTGAAAGAACACCATGCAGGTATTCCACACCGCCGGCGTTCCGCCGAGCGAAGGCAGCGTCATCTTGCCCACCATCGGCTGCACGGAAAAGAGGAGAATGGCGCTGACGAAAATGGTCACCGCGTAAAGCAGTGTCATGCTGCTGTCCTTGCGATTCTCGATGTCCGAACCGCAAACCACGCCCACATCGCAAGGAGCGCGAAACTCGGCAGCGGCAGCACGTTCGCCAGCGACCACGAATGATCCCACGGATCAGCCGCATAACAGAACAGTAAGACCGCCACCGCGATGCACTTCGATCGACGCGCAAGCGAGCCGAAGTCCGCGACCATCACCGCCGCGCCGGCGGCCATGAGCATCAAGTCGTAGTCATTCAAATGCGGATTCACCCACAGTGCAGCCATCAGGCAACACGCCATCGCCGTACGTCCCTCTACGGTCCCAGGCTTCCATCGACCGCGAACCAGCCACACCGTGATTAGCCCGACCAACCCAGCACAACCCCACCCGAGCACATCGGCAGTGTGCCCGACACCAAACCACTTGCGGAACATTCCGAGCGAGCTGCATTTCAGTCTGAGAACATACCCAGGGAGTTCGTGCATGGCAGCGACCTGCCGAAACAGATCAACGTACGCAATGAACGGCTCGGTTCCGATAACTGCGACCGTCGCCAGAATCGTCGCCGCACCGCCTGCCGCGATCCCCGCCAGCAAACGCCATCGCCCATGAACGAGCGGAATCCACCCGACGGCCGCCAGCCAGTTCGGTTTGCATACGAAGAGGCCGATCAGCATGCCGGCAAGCAGCTCCCGATCACGCTCCGCAAGCCACCAAGCCGTCACGACAACGGTCATCGACAGCATTGCGTTCTGTCCCAGCGCGTAGTTGGCAAAAAACGGCGGAAATGCCAGGATAACCAGCGTTCCCGCGGCCCAAGACACCTTTCCGCCGGTCAGATCCCTCAACAGCCATGCGTTCCACGCCGCGAAGACCACGCACAGACACGCGTTCACCCCACAGCCGACGCCACGCGGCAGCCATGCGATAGCTGCGTAGTAAAACGCCGCCGGCGGAGGGTAGAAGAACACGCCCAGCCGCTGATTTCGCAACGGCCAGACTTCTTCGGGAACCTCGCCTGCGTAAGTCTCAAGGAGAATCTCGTGGTGCAACTGGGGGTTGTACAGGTCAGACCCGTGGCCGGTCACCACCATCTTGCCACCCGTCCAGAGATGCACCCAGTCCTTGTCGTACCGCCCCGGAAGATTGGAGAGGAAGAAGTAGGCCGTCAAAACCGCGATGGCCAGCGCGGGTAGGAGCAGCGCCTGACGAAACCTCCACGAATGCTGCGGTTGTGGCTCGGTCATGATCGCTCGCGCACGCCGGTCTCGGGCTACTTCAGGGGTTCGAGCGCCAACCGTACGCCGATCCACCCGCACCGTAAAGGCCGTGGGTACGCCAGACCGGGTAGTGAAACCCACGCGCGGGCAATAATACCCGGCAGAGATCGTTTTCGTTGACCCCTATTCAGAGCGACTGCGCCATAACATATTGTAAATACGGACACTAAGGACAATATGGTCCGAAGCGAGAAGCTGGCACGGTCCTTGCAACTCTTCATCTCTTATCGACCCAGCGGGGTTTTGTGCTTTGGATCAGATTGGCCGGGGGTTGCACGACGGCCAGAATCCAGGGATTCTGGATAATTCAAAGCAGAATCGCGACTCTTTGTGGCGTGTCGAACTTGGTCCGAATTCTCCTTATCACCGAATAGAGAAGGAGTTATAATCCGTGAGTTCGACGGAACGGCCTTGCGAAAGGGGTCAGACGCTGGTAGAATTGCGACTCGGTCGGCGGCGCCTGTGAACTGTGTGACAAGAGGCGCTCATCTCCTACGGGTTGACGTCGCGCCTTATGCGGAACGTACTGCAATAGGCTCGACTTTTCGATAGCGGGTGCGACGTAAGGCGTAGCGTCCGTGAGAAAGGAATTCAAACATGAGCACATTTATTGCAAGAGCGAGACAATTCCTCGTAAGTGAGGACGGACCGACGACGGTCGAGTACGCCGTAATGCTGGCGTTGATCGTCGCCGTAGCCATTGGCACCATCGCAGCACTGGGTCCCAAGGTGAAAGAGGCCTTCCAGTCTGTCGCTGACTCGATGTAGCCGCTGCCCTGATCGTCACGCGGTGGCTCTGTCGACGGCGATGGAGCCACCGCTTCTCTTTTTGTAGTCATTCGATTCCGTCCGTTTCACCTAAAACTCAGGGATCTGTGCGGCAGTCTGATTGATCGTTGTGCGCACGCCGGATAGGGAGGATGAATAGCGATGAACGATTTTCTTCCCGGAAACTACTGGATGTCGGCAGTCCTGGTTGTGCCGATTGTTGCGATTTACGCGTCGATCATCGATTACCGCGAGCATCGCATTCCAAATTGGCTGAACGCCGCGCTGGCGGCGGGCGGCATCGGGTGCCAGACGATCTACTTCGGTTGGTCGGGGCTCGGAACTGCGGTCGTGGGGTTGTTGCTGGGATTCGGGCTCCTCATCATCCCATGGACCATGCACAGCATGGGTGCCGGCGACGTCAAGCTGATCGCAGCCATCGGCGCGTGGATGGGGCCTTGGCTGATTTTTCTCGGGTTCCTCGCCGGCGTGATGATCGGCGGAGTGATGGCGGTGATCATTATTCTTGCCCGTGGGGATCTCGCTCAAGCGCGGGCCAACATGAACGTATTGTTCGTTAAGTGTGCCCGAGCGGACACCGCCTTCAGCGAGTTTGGCTCCACTGGGAGCTTCGGCAAGCGTACGACGTTGCTTCCGTACGGGATTCCGTTGACAATCGGCGCCCTGTTGGTTCTCGGGGGGCGTTTCTTGGAATGGACGGTGCTGCTATGACGAATGCGAGGCTCCGCCGCCCGCGAAAGCGGTTCTTCCGGAGAGGCACCGCCCTTGTCGAGATGGCCATCGTGCTTCCGATTTTGATCCTGCTGCTTCTGGGGATCGTGGAATTCGCGAACCTGATGTTCGTTCGGCACAATCTTATCAACGCAGCCACACAGGGTGCTCGTCTGGGACTGCTGCCCGGCGTTGACGAAGACATGATCCTTGACCGCGTGGACGAGATTCTCGCTCAGAGCGGCGTCGACATCGAAGTCGACACCGACGCGGACATCGATTTCGAGCCGCCCAGCCCACCGGATGTCGTCGGCATGACCACGATCACGGTCTCGGCCAAAACGACGTATGCTGAGGCGAGCATCTTCGGAGGATTCCTTCCGGACTCGTTGGTGATCAATACGCATTGCACGATGGTCAAGTAAGTTCATTGCGGCGCTTTGGCGTCGGATACAAGGGGCGCAGATCATGAGGTCATCGTTACTGATTCCGCTGGTTGTTGGTCTTGGCGCGGGTGTCTTCGCACTCTTTTCGCTGGTGAACTCCTTCAACGAAGCGAAGAAGCTTGCCGACCAACCCGTCGAATACGCTGACGTGCTGGTGGCCAAGACGGAGATTCCGTACGCAGCAAGCATCACCGAGGCGATGCTTGAGCGCGTGCGTGTTCCGAAACCGCACCCGCTCAAGAACACGGTTGCAGATGCGGAGTCTCTCGTCGGGCGCGTGGTGGCGATGCGAATCGTCAAGGGAACGCCGGTGCTGAAAAACATGCTGGCGGCCAAGAACACACCGCCCGGCGCGACACAATTGATCGAGCCGGGGTACAGGACGGTTTCGGTAACGGTTCCCGCAGGCGACGTGGAGGACTTGAATCCCGGAGACCGCGTGGATGTGCTCTATGCGGCGCGCGACCGACGGTCCCAGCAGCGTAACATGGACCTGATGTACAACAGCGTCGAGGTGTTCGCCGTGGGCGACAAGCGAATCGGAATGGGCATGGCGGTACCCGAGCCTGAAGTGAAGACCAGAAAGAAAACACGCCGCAAGGCAGCGCCGACGCGCCGGAGCGCACGCGGCGGACAGACCACGGTCACACTGCTGCTACCGTTCGACAGAGCGAGGGTGTTCGCGGCGGCCAAACTCAACGGCGACATCGCTCTGCTGCCGCGCCGGTTCGATGATGACTCGCGGCATGCTGAGATCGATCTGCAGTTCGACGCGCCGCCGGAGCCCGAACTCGAGGCGGTCGAAATCGAAACGCCGAAAGCGACGCCACCCCCTCCGCCGCAGCGACGAACGATCCGCGTCATTCAGGGCGGAAAAGACGTGTCAAAGGAAGACACGAGAATGAGGAATGAGGAAGGTGGATCGCCCAAGCGGGCGACTCCGACGGTTGGTGACAATATGTCCGCATCGCCGCAGGCGGCCGATCCGACGGGATACGTTTCCGATCTGATCGAACGCGCGGGACGGGCAAGTGAAGAGCGCCGAGCGCTCATTGACATAGGAGAATAATCTCATGTCGCAGACCAGCTACCTTCGAAACGCCAGTGGATATGCACACCGTCGCCGCGCGGTGGTGGTCGTCAAGGTCGCCATCCTGTCAGCGCTGTTGATCGGGTTCGCCGCGCTCGCGGTGGACATCGGCATCATCTACAACGCCCGCCAGGAACTGCGCAGAGCTGTGGACGCCTCGGCGATGGCCGGTGCAGCCATGTTGGCCAAAGCACCCATCGATCCCGATGCGCCCGCCGGCGAGGATCCCCGAGACTTTGGCCGCGCCGAAGAAATGGCCATCAGCACAGCCGGTCAGAACAAGGTGACGGGTGAGTTCCTGCACGTTGACGGGGACGACGTCGAGTTCGGTTGGGCAGAGCCCGGTGCAACGGGCCCTGCGTATTCCTTCAGCGCCGACGGTTCCGATGTGAACGCGGTGCGCGTCACCGGTCGCAGGACCGAGGACAACGCGGTCAACGGCCCTGTGGACTTGGTCTTCGCCGCGATTTTCGGCATTCGCACGAACGACATGGTCGCGTCGGCCACTGCGCTCATGCAACCGCGTGACATCGCCATCGTCGCTGACCTTTCGGCATCGCACAACAACGATTCCGAGCTACGTAGCCTGAACGACTTGGAGATCAATCTCGGCGAGGTCTGGTCGGAACTGCCCGGCGGTGTCGACGACGCCCCCGGACTCTGGGCGGGCTGGACTTCGAGTGATCCGTTGGCTCAGGGTTGGGCATGGGGTTTCTTCCAGCGCAACCCAAGCGGGCAGTCGTTTGGTAAGGGCTTCGGGTACGACGTGAACAGCGAATCCGGACCGACGCAGCACATTGATAAGGACACGTACGAACCGAACACGGACAATGGCCTGATACACATGGAGTTCACCGCGACAGCCCAGGACTGGATCCCCGTGGGAGGAACTCCATACGGCGAGATGAAGGACTATCTCACCGACACTATGGGATACAAGCTCGGCGACTTGAACATAACCGACGGGGCGTTCGATCCGCCCGCACCGACCGATGAGCAGTCCGAGATTTACGCGATCATGGGCGATCACGCCAACGGAGAAACGGGCCGGCTGTACAACTGGTTGTTCCGCACCGCCGTTGCAACCGGCTATGCCGAGTGGAACAGCGGGATTCCCGGCGGGAGATGGGAGACGGCCGGCATGCCCGCACCCCCGTTCCCTCCGAATGGAGATCACAAAGTCGACCCGTGGGAATTGGTGTGGGGCAGCGCAACACTGGGCTCGCGAAGTCCGTACGAGATGGCGTACCTGTGGTTCGACTACACGCTCGACTACCTCGCGGTGGACTATACCTCGATGGTCGTCTACGGACACCCGGACTTTCAGTGGAAGTTCGGGCCCAAGACCTTTGCCAACTACCTGTTGGAAGCGAGGCCCCGGTACGCTGACACCCCCGAGCTCTTCGAGACACCGCACCAGCCCGTTGAGGCGGAAAAGGGTGCGGTGCAGTCACTGGGCGCCGCGCTCCGCGCGGACTATGGCGACCTGATGTCATTGGAAGTCTACGCAACGTCCGTCACGCACGAGGTCGATCTGACTTCGGATGTCTCGGCCGTGCCCACGCGCCTGAACGAGATGCAGGCCGGTCACTACGACGGCTACACCAACATCGGCGGCGGCATTCGTGAAGGCCGCAACACGCTCACCGGGTCCAACTCCCGACCGGGCGCGACGAGAATCCTGGTGCTGTTGAGCGACGGAAGAGCCACTGCATGGGAGAACTTGACCGAGCATGGCCCCTCCGGAACGCCCGTCGGCGAACCCATGCGCGCGAATCTGGGCCCCACCCTCGAGGTTGCCCGGCAGTATGCGGTCGATCAGGCGGCATGGGCCGGGCAGGAGGGGATCCAGGTCTACGCGGTCAGCCTGGGCGCGACGGCTGATGTGGAGCTGATGGATGAAATCGCTGAAGTGACCAACGGTCGACACTACCACGTGGAAGGTGATAGTATCGAGGACTATGCGGCGAAGCTGGTTCAGGTTTTTGAGGAGATCGCGGTCGTCCGACCGGTTACATTGGTTCAATGACGACCGAACACACTAAAGGAGGCGGGACCGCGTCAGGGAGTGGCGCGGTTGGTGACGGCATGGACGGCGGGGTGGTTCGGGTGATCCTCTTCGACGCCGACTCGGCGTCGAGCGGGTCATTGCGGGAAACCCTTGAGAACATGGGCGGTGTCCGGCTGGTCGATTGCACTGCCGAGGCGAGCGAGCTCTCCCCGGCGATTGAGAAATCGTCCGCGGACCTCGTGGTCGCCAACCTCGATCCAGACGCCGAAGCGGTCATGGCGGTGGTCGCGACGGCGGCTCGAAGTCGGCAGGACTTGGCGTTCTTTGCCATCTCCTCGCGCGACGACGTCGCACTGATCAAGTCGGCCATGCGTTCCGGGTTCACCGAGTTCGTCCAGCTTCCAGTTGAGATGGACCGGCTGACCGAAGCCATCAACGCCATGCGACGTCGCGCGGAAGGCGAAGGGGCGATCGGCCGCGTCATCAGTGTGCTGGGCAGCGCGGGCGGCGTGGGTTGCACTACCGTCGCGGTCAATCTCGCGGTCGAGTTGGCAGAGAAGTCAGGACGCGAAGTCGCCCTCGTCGATCTCAACTTCCTGTTCGGACATGTGGCCATGCTGCTCGACTTGGACATTCAGCATTCGATCGCCGATCTGTGCGGCGAAACCACTGTGCTCGATGAGAAGGTTCTCCAAAAGGCAGTCACCAAGCACAAGTCGGGAGTGCATGTCATCCCCAGGCCCCGCAAATTCGAGGAGACCGAAGGGCTGACCGCCGAGCGTTGCGTGCCGCTGATCACGTTGCTCCGCAAGATGTATCCGTATGTTGTGCTCGACGGTCCCAGCCGATCGGATCCGACGGCGCTGTCCGTGCTCGATCTGTCGGACTGGAACCTCTTGGTCGTGCAACCGCTGGTCACCGCGGCGCGCGACGCCAAGCGCATTCTCAGCTCCTTGGAAACAGCAGGGTTTCAGGGCGAAGGCGTGAGGGTTATTTGCAACCGCGCAGGTGGCGGCTTGAGTCACCTTAACACCCAGCGGCTGGAAAAATCGCTCGGTACGAAAATCCTTCTGTGTGTCCCGGATGATTGGACAAGCGTCAGTGCAGCCATCAACCTCGGTGAACCGTTGGCCACGAACGCGCCGAAGTCCAAGGCACGCGACGCCATTCGCGAGTTGGCCGACGCAATTCGTGGGGCCGCGGCAGAGGGGGACGGAAAAGGCTCGGGGTTGTTCTCCCGGCTGTTCAAGTAGCAGTAATGGACCGCGTCGCAGGCGATCGTTGCAGAACGCGCGCGACGCAGGCAGTCAGCTAGAGGGCACGTATGTTTAAAGGCTCGTCCAAGCCGCCGTCAGGCTCTGAGTCGCAACCGCCGGCAGGGCAGGCGCAGCAAAAGGCCGCCCCCGTCCCGTCCGACACGCAGCGTACCGCAATCGATGCGATCAGAACGCGCATTCACCGCAAGCTGCTCGACCGGCTGGACCTCTCTCAGGTCATCGAGCAAGACAGCGACGTCACGCGCGAAGAGGTCAAGGCGCTGGTCTCAGCCCTGTGCGACGAGGAGGACGTCCTTCTCGACCAGACCGATCGCCAGCGCATCATCACCGAGGTACTGGATCAGACCTTCGGCCTCGGGCCGCTCGAAGAGGTGCTCAGCGACCCCGCCATCAGCGACATCATGGTCAACGGCCCCAAGAGCGTCTACGTGGAGAAAGGCGGAAAACTGGAGTTGACTTCGGTCAAGTTCAAGGACAACGCCCACGTGCTGCACGTGCTCGACAAGA
>JAJDDU010000027.1 GCA_029260155.1 Phycisphaerae bacterium
CCTCTGAGTATCGACTGGGGGGATGGATGAACAATTTGTTCAGGGCCGTCCCGCCCCGGAGGGCGAGTGAACCGCTCAATTCGGGGTCGGTGAATATCTCAACGGTCGCACGTGAGAGTACGAGATCCTGTTCAACCTGAGCGTCATCGGCCCAGGGTGCGGTCGCGCGCCAGGCGGTAATGTTCGCTTGCGGAATCATGTCTCGATCTCGATCGGCTCAGTGACACGCACATGCCACCGCCGGTCCTCCAGCGCGCCGTTAGTGTTTCGTCCTGGGCGCAGAGGAACCACGTGCGGGGACTGACGCCCGAGCCATTCATGAAGGACCTTCGCCTGCGGGCGCCCTCGGACCCTTTCGAGTACGTAACCCAGGCGCTGCGCGTTGGGAAGGTCCCCACTCGCTCGCACGACCTTGAGCAATCGCTTCGGATCCAGCAGCGGAGCCAGATCCATCAGAACGGTCGCAACGTTATCCAGATTGCCGGCCGCTTTCGCGAAGCGCACCAAGTCCACGGCCGTCGACTCCGGGGTGGACACGCGCATCGCGCCCGTTGGCGTCTTCACGTTTTGCACCGCGGTGTCCGTGCCGCGCTTGTTGACGAAGAATCGAATCCGCCCACGACCGACCTGCAGGGGTCTGACAGGCCGGTCGGTGAGAACCTGAAACTCCTGAGGCTGCTGGTGGGACGCTCCATGGATGCCAGCCGCGCTGAGCAATCCGACATAGTAGGGCCGCTCCATCGCCTTCATCAGGTCGTCTATGAACCAGGACGGAGGCGGAGCGCCCGCATAGAGGTACTCGAGCGGCACGACGACGTAGAAGTAGCTCTTGACCTTCGCCACGCGTTGGCGTCGAGCGAGTCGCTGGAGGGCTTTCTTGACAGCCTCGGCCGAGAGGCCGCTGCCGCTGATCGCTTCGGCCCGGAGGAACGTGTACCTCCCCCTCGCTTGCAGAGAATCGACCCAAGATTCTACGGTCGGTGCCGGCATCGTCGCCTCGCCATAACGTTTGCAGAACGGGGCATACTGTATCCCTATCTGCAAACAAGAATACCCCACGATCCCGCCCCTGTCAAGCGGCTTCTGCTGGGGGCGGGGCTTCCAACGCGACGACCCCACATCGTTCGCTACCTCACCCCACTCAGCGTTCTGGCGAAGCATCCGCAAGCGCGCCTCCTCACCGTGGCTCTTCATCCTGCTTGCCTGGTGCGTGTCCAAGCTGTCGCTCCTCAGTCTCGCTGTTCCCTTTATCACGCTTGGCGGCGCTGCGATCACCTGGCGGACACGTCGCAAGGCCGCCGCCGGTCT
Source organism: Phycisphaerae bacterium (assembly GCA_029260155.1). GTDB lineage: Bacteria > Planctomycetota > Phycisphaerae > UBA1845 > UBA1845 > OFTM285. The sequence goes on from JAJDDU010000027.1 coordinate 1,309, forward strand.
CGTCCTCGCACTATCTCCATTCGGTGTCTACTTCGGACAGGGCACACTGGATTATCTGTGCGGCACCGCGGCCCTGCGCACCATGGGCCTCCTCTCCCGTGAGTCGATGGGCCCCGATCCTGTCTATCGGTGTCCGATCTACACCGGAGGATGCGTCGTTCGAGGCGATGAACGGGTCCAAATAGTACCCTACAACGCCCCGGTCCGATGGATGATCACGAGAGGAAGCCCGCGAATGTTGATCGTCCTTCGGGTCATGCAGCAACCACCAATCGCCTTGGGCCCTCTGTGATGCAGGATCCGGCTTCTGTGGCACATACTAAGTCCGTACGGCATCGAATAGTTGCTCTTCGCCCGAAGGCCAACGACCGGTGATGATGGCGACTATGGCGCTTCCCGCTTCTTCTTTCATTGATGTGCGCAAGCCCATATAATAACCGTTGTCGGATCGCGCTACCCGGCGCAATTCCGGGACGGCGCTCTTGATCCGCATATTACCAAGTGCATTGCAGCACCAAAAACGTACCTCAACTGCCTCGTTTCGCAGTAGACCGGTGATAGTCTTTGCCGCAAGTTTGAAGTCCCGCGTTCGTCGTTTCTCAGCCACCACCCCAATTTGTCCGATAGCATCACCCCTGTTGATTGGAGTTTCCTGTGGATTTGTTGCCACATTGAGTAATGGTCTAATAAGTTCGTCGGAGAACCTGTGCGGCAGTGAGTGTATGGCAGAGTTTCGAATGGTGGCTGAATCGTCCTCTAGCATCGCATTCACAACTTCATTGCAAACGCGGCGACTTCCTGAGTCCGACAGGAACCACCATAACTGGGAACCCTCCGTGAAATCGGGATCCCGCAGAAGTTGCAGGAATATGGGTGTTGCGATTCGCCTGTCAGTGTGGCTAAGCAAGTCGATGCTTGTATTGCGAAGTTCATTCCTCATCCCAGCAAGCTCTGACCTGAGCTTCTCAATAGAAGTGACACCTGCTTCATGGAGTGTTGCAAGTTGTTCTTGTGCGTCCGTAGCAGTTCTGTCGAGCAACGCTTCGTCTATCATACGCTGAGCAGCAGCATCGAAGTGCAGGTCAACACCGTATTCTGTTGCATGGAGTGGCTGCCTCACCCTAGCGCACTCGTGCAACTCTCGTCTTGTTGGCAGCCATTTGCATAAACGCACATAGTTGAAAAGAGCGGTTTCGCACACCCGGTGCAATGCCGGATTCCGCTCGTCTTGGAGTTGGCGAAGCGCACGAATCCCACGCCTATATAGCTGCGACCGAGGAGATGCGAGTTGTAGCACAGTCACTATTTGGTTGATGGTGGCTGATCGCACGTCCATGTCTTCGCCGATCTTCGTGGCGACCTCAATAAGCGCGTCGACTATTCGAGCGTCGTTTGTGCAGGGTGACACAGCTTCCACTGCTGCCAATCGGACAACGCGATCGTCCGCCTGCCGGATCATACGCCCCAAGGCCTCAAGTGTTCGGGCAGTCTGTGCGCAATAGAGCCCCCTGCTCAGAACGGCAGCAGTGTCGCGAGCTACGCGGCGATCTTTGAGCAACTCAATCAGAATAGGTTGAACAACTCCTGTCTCGGCGTGCGCCATAAGCCAAAGGGCTGTCCGACGAAGACGAACACCAAGCATCGGAACTTCCTCGCCGAGTTGCTTGAATGAGCGCACTCCCAGTCGACGCAGTGCGTCAATGCCGTGTTTGGCCTTTGGCCAATGGCATATACTGTTCGCAGCATCCTCGAAAACACGATCTTCTCTATGCGGTCTCATACTTCGATATTTCCCATTTACCGAATCTCCAGCCGTCAACGTACCGGATGACGGCGGCTGACTCAAGCGAGAGCGCGCTGTCTCGCACCTGCTTGTGCCGATCCGTCCGGCTCCCCGGAACGCCGAAACGCTGATTCGGCCGCTCCCGCCTTGGGAACCACGGTTTTGCGGCGTTTCGGCGCAGCACCAACTTGTGCCCCCCTGCCAGCCTTCGTTCGGTCGCCGTGTCAGCCACGCTGAACCAAGGGCGGCGGAACTCCGAACCGCTGGATGCGGTCCAGAATCGCTGCGAACAAATCGCGCGGCACCGCCACTTCGGCCATTTGGAACCTTACATACTTCGCATGCCGAACCACTTTGGCCCCTATCTTGATCAGCTTCTCCCGCAGTGTAGTCAACGACCAGTTCTTCACGGACCTCGGCAGCGCCGAGCGACGCAGGAAGTTCCCCAGGTTGTACGCCAGCGAGAATAGCTGAAGCCGTGCCTGGTTGTCCTTGAAGTTCTGGCACGACAGCCGTGCCCACTTCACGGCGTACTTGCCTTCCTTGATCCATTGCTCTGCCGTCCAGCGACCGTTGTAGAACTTGACCACCTTCCTCGACCAGCCGGTCAGGTTGGTCGCGATGAATCCGACACGCGGGAACAGCTCGTCCCAATGCCACTCGACTTTGGCCACCGCGCGGCGAGGACCGTCGCAAGTCTGCGCCTGATACGAGAAGCTCTCGTAGAACACCTTGGGCTTGTACGAAGGGCGTCCCACCGGACGCGTAAGCAGATGGCTGATACTGGCCATCAGAACATCATTCGATGGGATGCGAATGGTGTACTGGAATCCTTTCTCCTCCAGCACGCGGTACAGCCCCGGGATGGCAAACACCGCGTCGCCACGGAAGTACTTCGGGATGTCGCGGTCCCGGTATCGCTCAATGACCGGCAGCAAGACCCGCCGCCAGAACTTGGCGCTGTTGTGTTTGCCACGCCGCAGCGTGGCCAGCTCCAGGTCACCGTGCTGGTTGAACAGGAACAGCGGGTGGTAGCACGTGCACTCGAAGTAACCGTTGTACGCCGAGCCTTGCTGTTCGCCATGCGTCGCGCTGACCGAGCTATCCAAGTCCAGGATTAGCTTGTCGAGCGGAGCACACTCGTGGATGGAATCGATCCAGGTACCCGACAGATTCATCAACGCCGTCAGATTCTCCCTCGAACTCAACATCTCTGTCTCGAACCGATTCATCTCACTCGTGGAAGCGGCTTCCTTCTCCTTCGCCCGGCCACCGACAACGCGACGCATGGCAGGATCGACGCGCATGCGCTCCGCATC
>JAJDDU010000261.1 GCA_029260155.1 Phycisphaerae bacterium
GCAGAAGATCGTCGAGGAGATCATGGTCAAGATGGCCCGTCACGTTCAGAAAGAAACCGGCATGGAGAACCTCTGCGTGGCCGGCGGCGTCGGGCTAAACTGCGTGGCCAATTGGCGAATGCTCCAGGAATCCGACTTCAAAAACATGTACATTCAACCGGCCTCGGGCGATTCGGGCGGCGCGCTCGGGACAGCCTTCTACATCTACAACACGGTTCTGAAGAACCCGCGCAAGCAGGTCATGACACACGGCCACTGGGGTCCGTCATTCACCGACGAGGAAATCGCCGCGACCCTCAAACGCAACAATGCAAAGTTTGAAGTCATCGAAACGGAGGAGGCACTGCTCGAAAGAACAGCCGCGATGATCGACGAAGGGCAGGTCGTCGCGTGGTTCCAGGGACGGCTGGAGTTCGGACCGCGGTCGCTCGGCGCACGATCGCTCGTCGCCGACGCCCGAAACCCCAAGATGAAAGACATCATTAACGCCAAGATCAAGTTCCGCGAGGCCTTCCGCCCCTTCGCGCCCAGCGTGCTCAAAGAGTATGCCCACGAATACTTCGAGATCCCCGAGGGCTTCGACGCGCCGTTCATGTTGCTCGTGCCAAAGGTCCGCGAGGACAAGCACTCCGTCTTGCCGGCCATCACCCACGCTGACGGCACCGGGCGCGTCCAAACCGTCACCGAAGAAGACAACGGCCGCTACTATCGCCTAATCAAGACCTTCTACGAACGCACCCGCGTCCCGGTCATCATCAACACCTCGTTCAACGTTCGCGGTGAGCCCATTGTGTGTACGCCGCAGGATGCGTACAATACCTTTCTCAACACTGGGATCGACGTTCTCGTAATAGGCAACTGCGTCGTGACTGAAAAGCCCGCCGCCGTCGACTTCGACGCCGGCATGAAACGCAGCATCGAGCTCGAATCAAGTTCGCTGCTCAGTACATAGATCTTTGGTGCCATGGCCAATCAATCGCTCATCAGAGAGTTCTTCTCATTCATCAAGCACGAGAAGAAGTGGTGGATGATCCCACTTGTCGTGGTCCTTCTTGTCGTGGGATTCCTGATCGTGTTCGCCAGCTCATCGCCGCTGGCCCCATTCCTCTATCCGCTTTTTTAGGCACGGGTGGCCCATCGCTTCAGTGGCGGGGGGCTCGAACGCATCTGGAATCCACAGGAGTCGTTTCCGCGCCGAAAAAAAGGTGCCTTCCCGGGCCGCTTGGAGTAAGATGTCAGACGGGCGTTGCCCAGCCAATGGTGCCAGTCGATCGAGACGACAGAAATGTCAAACGACCTAATCGCGGCCTTGCAGCAGTTGCCCGGCAGTCGGGATCCCTACCTGTCCAAGCGGATGGAACACCGTACCAACCTGCGAGCCAAGGCTCAACTAGACGTGCGACGCGCCGACGGCGATATCTCGGTCGTCTTCGCCCTGGACGTCTCCGATTCGGGAATCGGCTTCCTCAGCCGCACCAGTCTAGAGGTGAATGAACAGATCGGGCTGCGCCTCGCCTTCCAGCACGACAGCGAGTTTGAACATTTTACCGTTCAACGCGGCACCGGGACCATCGGCGGCTTCAAGGTCGGCGTCGTCACCTCCTGAATCGCGCATTCCCCACTTCCACCGAAATACGATTTGCGATGCGGCGGATGGCCCATGGCTTCAGCCGTCCGGAACTCTGACCGACAGACCTACCGCGTTGCCGCCAAGCCCCGGACAGACGCCAAGAAAAAGTGTCGCTAGGCGGTCCATTTACCCGATACCACAGTCGGTAATCTAATTAAGTAAGGAGACGACATGCGGACAACAACTGGGAACGGGCGACATGCGAACAGCGTAGCGTTCGTGACGGCAGCAATGAGCGTGATCTTGTTGGTCGGCACGGGATGTTTCGACATCGGCATGCCGTCGCCGGGCGACGATGACAACGCTAACGTCAACGACAACGACAATGATAACGCCGACGGCGGCACCCCAGCCGCCCGGACGTACGTCGGGTCCGACGCGTGTAGCGACTGCCACGCCGAGATCTTTGCGTGGTTCAGGAACTCCGGGCACCCCTACAAGGTTAACGAAGTCATCGACGGGCAAATGCCCACCTACCCGTTTAGCTCCATCGAGGGTTCGCTCGACATGGTCGCTGACGACGACACCGATATCGACGGCGGTTTCGCCGATCCCCGGTCAGGCACGGACAATACCCTCGCAACGCCGGGCTCTTACAACGACGTCTCGTTCGTCATCGGCGGATACGGATGGAAAGCCCGGTTCATGGACGCCGACGGCTTCATCGTGACCGGCAGCGCCGTGCAGTACAATCTCGAAACCGAGGGCATGGTATCCTACCACAACAACGAAACCGACAAGCCGTTCAACTGCGGCAACTGTCACACCACAGGCTGGAAGGCCTTTACCTCCGAGGACGGCGACGACCGCAACAAGAACCACCAGAACGACCTTCCGGGAATCTCCGGGACCTTCGCGTTCGCAGGCGTGCAGTGTGAAGCCTGCCACGGTGCCGGTTCCGACCACGTAGCCGCACCCGGCGTCGAGAACATCACCAAGGAAGCTTTGCCCCGCACCACTGAGGATTTCCTCGCCGCCGACCAAGCCTTCGGAAAACCCGCAGCCTGCGGAGATTGTCACACGCGACATGCCGAGAAAGACTACCCGACATACGTTGGCGGCAGTGGGCTCATTCTCGCGAGCGGCGGACTCATCAAGCATCACGAGCAAAACGACGAGATGCAGGGG
>JAJDDU010000262.1 GCA_029260155.1 Phycisphaerae bacterium
ATCGCGCTGGGCAAGGATTGGTATCCGGCCGCCCGTCTTCAGAACGCCCCGAGCTGGCACTACGTTCACAGCGACCAGTGGCGTTACGAAAAGTCATTCACGGACTACCATACCGTTCCGAAACGGAGCGAGGGCAAGCCATTGACGAGCGGCCACACGATGGACTCACAGGTCCAAGCTGTTCGGAATGGCTGGTTGCCGTTCTATCCGCAGTTCGAAACGAATCCGATCGACATCGTCGCGGAGGCGCAATCCGCCGGAGCGAAAGACGACTCCGAAGTCGTCAAGTATGTCGTCAAGCAGCTCAAAGAGCGGAAGCTGAAGTTCTCCGTCGAGGATCCCGACGCTCCGGAGAACTGGCCGCGCATCTGGTACATTTGGCGCGGCAACGCGTTGATGTCGAGCGCTAAGGGGCATGAGTATTTCCTGAAGCACTATCTTGGAACGCACCACAACAGCGTCGCGGAAGACTTGGCCGGCGATTCTGTCAAGGAAGTGACTTGGCACGAGAACGCGCCGCAGGGCAAGATGGATCTGGTTGTCGATCTAAACTTCCGGATGGATACGTCGGCGTTGTACTCGGATATCGTGCTGCCGGCTGCGACCTGGTACGAGAAGGCGGATCTGAACTCGACTGACATGCACAGCTTCATTCACCCCCTGACACCGGCGGTTCCGCCGGCGTGGGAGTCGAAGAGCGACTGGGCGATTTTCCGCGCGATCGCAAAGAAGTTCTCCGAGTTGGCGGAAAAGCACTTCCCCGATCCAGTCCAGGACTTGGTGACCGCCCCACTGGCGCACGATACGCCTGCTGAAATCTCTCAACCGGATATCAAGGATTGGATCACGGGCGAGATCGAAGCGATTCCGGGCAAGACCATGCCCGGGATGAAGTTGGTCACACGCGACTACAAGAATTTGTACAACCAGTACATTTCGTTCGGCCCGCTTCCCCGCGAGAGTGGGCTTGGCGCGCACGGCACGCATTACGAGATCAAGGACATTCACGACGAGTACTTGGAGCAATTGCCGGTCGTGGAATGGGGTGGCAATAAGCACCTGTCCATCGAGCGTGACGAAGACTGCTGCAATATCATCCTCAAGCTGGCGACGGTGACGAACGGCGAACTGGCCTACCGTTCCTACAAGGAAATGGAGGTCAAGGTCGGCTTGCCGCTGGCGCATCTGGCCGAGCGTTCGCGCAGCGTCCGAACGGACTACGACGATCTGCAGAAGGGGCCGTTCCGATTCGTGAACAGCCCGATGTGGTCGGGCCTGCTGAACGATGGTCGCCCCTATTCGGCGTTCACTTACAACGTGGAGTGCATGGTTCCCTGGCGCACGCTGACGGGTCGCCAGCATTTCTATCTGGACCACACGGGTTATCTGGCGTTCGGCGAGCATCTGCCGACGTACAAACCCAAGCCGCTGCCGACGCAGTACTCCGACATGAAATTCACGGACGCGGGCGGCGACACGATGATGCTGAACTATCTGACACCGCACGGAAAGTGGCATATCCACTCGACGTACGGCGACAACGAGCGCATGTCGACGCTGTCTCGCGGCGTGGAGCCGTTGTGGATGAACGAGAAGGACGCCGTGGATCTCGGCGTGGTCGACAACGACTGGGTGGAGATTTTCAACGACCACGGCGTTGTGGTGACACGTGCGGTGGTGAGTGCGCGTTTGCCGCGAGGGATCTGCATACAGTACCACTCGCCCGAGCGAACCTATTCGGTTCCGAAGTCGCCGAAGCGTGGCTACCGTCGCGCCGGCGGGCACAACAGTCTGATTCGTACGCGCCTGAAACCGACGTTGATGGTCGGAGGCTACGGACAGTTTACCTACCACTTCAACTACTGGGGGCCGACAGGCGTCAATCGGGATACGCACATCCTGGTGCGCAAGTGTCCGGATTTGAAGTGGTGAGTCAGGGAGCTAAGCAATGAACGTTCGCTCACAAGTATCGATGGTGTTCCATCTTGATAAGTGCATCGGTTGCCACACGTGCAGCATCGCCTGCAAGAACATCTGGACCGACCGCAAGGGCACGGACTACATGTGGTGGAACAACGTCGAGACCAAGCCGGGCACTGGCTTTCCGACGCGGTGGGAGGACCAGGAGAAGTACAAGGGCGGGTGGGAGAAGAACAATGGGTCGGTCAACCTGAGGTCCACCGACAAGAAGCGGATCGTTCTGAACATTTTCCACAATCCGCACATGCCCAGCATGGACGACTACTACGAGCCCTGGACCTACGACTACCAGCACTTGTTCACCGCGCCCGAAGGCCCGGACCAGCCGACCGCGATGCCGATCTCAAAAGTGACGGGCGAGCACATCGACGTCAAAGCGGGACCGAACTGGGACGATGACCTCGGGGGTTCGCCGATCTACGCCGAGAATGATCCAAACCTGGATGGTCTTAGCAAGGACCAGCGCGAGCAGTTGTTCGCGATCGAACGACTCGTGATGTTCTACTTCCCGCGCATCTGCAATCACTGCCTAAACCCCGCTTGCGTGGCATCGTGCCCGTCCGGCGCTTTGTACAAGCGCGGCGAGGACGGCATTGTCCTGATCGATCAGAAGAAGTGTCGTGCGTGGCGATCCTGCGTGTCCGCGTGCCCGTACAAGAAAACGTATTTCAACTGGTTCACCGGCAAGAGCGAGAAGTGCATCCTCTGCTTCCCGCGTGTCGAAACGGGGCAAGCGCCGGCCTGCTTCCACTCCTGCGTCGGGCGGATTCGCTATCTGGGTGTCCTGCTGTACGACGCCGACAGGATTGAGGAGGTCGCGAATCTCCCCGATGAAGAGCTCATCGAAGGCCATCGGTCGCTCGTGCTCGATCCGCATCAACCGGACGTGATCGCAGCCGCTCAGCATAACGGCGTTCATGATTCGGTCATCGAGTCTGCCCAGAATTCTCCAGTGTACAAGTTCGTGAAGGAGTGGCGCATCGCCCTGCCGCCGCACATCGAATACCGAACGATGCCGATGCTGTACTACGTTCCGCCGATGTCGCCGGTCATGTCGGTGCGCACCAACGAAACACTGGACCACGTCAGCGATGAGCTCTTTCACGACATCGAGCAGGCGCGCGTCCCAATGCAGTTCCTGGCCAACCTCTTCGGAGGTGGGCACGAGGCCAAGGTCGTCTATGCACTCAAGAAGCAAAAGGCCGTGCGTTGGCTGCGGCGGGCGCTGACGGTGGGCGATGTCACGATGGAACGGGCGCAGCAAATGCTCCGCGAGGCGGACTGCACCGAAGAAGAGGCGGACGCCATCTACCGGCTGACGTCGCTTTGTACGTTCGATGAACGATTCGTTATCCCGCCCGCGCACCGCGAGGAGGCCATTGAGATGATGGAAGATCCGCATGAAAACCGCCAGAGCGTGGGCTTCGGGTTCTTGTCCGGACCTCGGAGGGGGCAGTAATGATGGGCGAGTGGAGCGTATATGACGCGCTGGCGTCTGCGTTGACATACCCCGACTCCGGATTCGAGACCAGGCTCGATCAGTGCCTCATCGGGCTGGATGCCGCCGACAAGTCCACCCGTGAACGGGTCGAACTCTGGGCGACGTGTATGCGCGATCTGTCAAGGGAGAAGCGGGAGGAAGCCTACGCCCGCACGTTCGATATGTCCCCCAAGTGTACACTTGAGATTGGCTGGCATCTGTTCGGCGAGACTTATGATCGCGGGACATTCCTTGTCTGGATGCGGGAGCACCTGCAAGGGTGCACGTACGAAGAAGCGACGGAACTC
>JAJDDU010000263.1 GCA_029260155.1 Phycisphaerae bacterium
CCATCCACGCACGTTCCCCCCGCCGCTGCTACTCCACACTCCGGACACACTCCCGAGACGTTGCCCGTCAGATCGTATCCACACGCAAGGCACTGGTTGTTCCTCCGTCGCCTTCGACGCCGCAGGATCGGAACCACGTACACTGGAATCGCGACGGCGAGTAACGGGATCACCAGTGTCAAACAATGCAATCGAAGACGCTTCGGAGCCCCCTTGAACCTGACCGCCCCGAGTGCCGGCACCAAGGATCGATACGTGAATGACTGCTGCGAATACCGAGGAATCAACTGCGCGAACGCCCCGTTGTAAGGCGTCAGATTCCTGTCGAAGAACTGACAGACGATGGTTCCGTCAGGATTGACAACGGCGTTGACCAGCCAGCTGTCCGCACGGGCGTAGCCGAACATGACGCTCGATGAATCGCTGGCGCGAACCGCCCCGATCAAGGCGACCACCCCCCAGGTGACGAGCGTAGCCACCGACCCGAAAAATGCCACGAACGCCGCGATCTTGCGAATCATGCCGTCTGCCGGTTGGACTTACTCTCAAGCAGTCCGCGCCACAATGACGAGTGCCCACCGCCCGAGAACTAGTACAGCAAGTTGCCGCCGAATCCAGGGATCTGTCCGCCCTCGACGGCTTCGATCCACTTCGCGATCTTGGGTTTCTTCCAGAACACGCCGCAAAGCTTCAAGTATTCGATGACCGCCTGTTTACGTCCCTTTTCGAGGAGTTTCTTCGCCAGAAGCATGTTGGGACCGAATGAGTTCAACTGCGGCGAACCGGGAGTCTTTCCAGCCTTCAAGAGGTACTCTTCGGCGGCTGTCAGATCGTCCTCTTGCAGCGCTGCATGGCCTAACAGCAGATTCCCGTGGTGAACCGCGTTCCCGTAATTCCAGGAGGCGCTGTCCCCAACGGCACTGGTGAGCATTTCGGAGGCGTACTTCTTAACCTTGGCGTAGTCGCCCGCATACAACGCGGATTTACCAACGTATTGCACCAGCGAGTACGTGTCGCGAACCGTGCCTTTTTCCAAGGCTCTCTCGAAAGCCGCCAACGCCGCCTTTCCCTTCTCCGCGCTGGGGTCTCCACCTAGTAGTGGTGCCGCATCCAGCAGGTAGAAATGACCGATCCTCTGAGGCCAATGCGACTCCTTCGGTTCCAATCGCTCAGCTTGGCTGAGGAACTCGATTCCCTTCCACCGCTCCGACAGGAGGAAGAACTCCGCCGCATTCCCCAGAATGGACGTATCGTTGCCGTTCGCCTTGGCGTGCTTCAGCCAGAGCTTGCGACCCTCTGCGTACCCCGTTGCCTGCGAATAAACATTCAGCGATGCACAGTGATCGCCCGCGATTTCCGCGCCCGGGCGATTCCGGATGATCCACAGAGCGTGTCGTTCATGGGCTGCCTTCTCTTCCGGCGTCCCTAGCCATCGCTTCGAGTTGTAGTAACCCAACAGCTTGGTACGCACCGTCAGATCGTCGGGATCCGCTTCCAAAGCCTCCTCTAACTTCGCCACTTGGGGCACGGTGAGGTTCCGACCCTCCCGGGCCAACGCCCCGGCATTTCCACTCACCCGCGGCGCGGCGACCGCGGAGTACGCAGCGAGCAACCACAGGACTGACGAACACAACAGACTGAACCCGAATACGTGGAATTGCATAATCGCTCCGCTCCAAGAACTGAAAACTGCAACCGAGACGCGGATATCGTACCACGCACGCAAATGGTGACCAAATCGAAGATCTGTTCAGATCGCGCCAGAACGCACGTAAACGCTCCGTCCAATCGGATTCACAGATCAGAGGTGTAGTTATTACCGTGTGGGGACGTTGCGCGCCTTGCTCAGGATCCTGACAACGAGCAACGCCCCCCGGACGACAGAACGAAATGCGCGCAACATACCCAATCCGAATCAACCCACAACCGCGATTGAGCGTCAAGAACGCCGTTTCCTCACCGCGAGAACATACCGAAATTACGAAACGAACCCATCTACCAGTGTCGCTTTATTTATCGGGCACACCCGACAGCACCCCAAGACGCGGCAACGCGGGTGCAGCCGTCGTCGGGAATCGCGGCGTGCTACATCGGTGTGCGACCGCGGATGGCGGCTTCGATCATGGCGGAGTTGGCGAATTCGAGAGGCGATCCGACGGCGAGACCACGCGACGGGCGCGTCACGACCACGTCCATTTCGGACAGGAGACTCTGAATGTGCAACGCAGTGCCATCGCCCTCAAGCGTGGGGTTGGTGGCCAACACGACTTCGCGGATGCCGCCCTTCTTGACCCGCTGCATAAGCGCATCGATCGTGAGGTCGCTTGGCTGCACACCATCGAGTGGAGCAATGTGCCCCATCAACACATGGTATACACCGCGGACCATACTTGTGGCTTCGATCGCCATCAGATCCTTGGGTTGCTCCACGACCCACAGTTCCGCCTGGTCGCGAGAGGGATCGGCGCAGATGGAGCACGGATCTTGCTCGGTCAGGTTGTAGCACATGCCGCAGTTGAAAATACACTCCTTGACTGCCAGGATGGCCTCGGCGAGCGATTGAGCGTTCGTCTTGGACTCACACAGAACATGAAACGCCATACGCTCCGCACTGCGCGCACCGATGCCGGGCAGTGTCTTAAACGCTGTCGTGAGGCGTTCAATGGATGTGAGATCGCGCGATACCATGGAATCCCTCGCCCGAGCAGTTCTCAGCCTCGTGTGTCAGCTGGGCATGCCGCCGAGCAGATCACCCAGGCCGGGAATGTTGAGCCCACCGGTAAGCTTGGCCATTTCTTCCTTGGCGGCCTCACTCGCCTTGGCACTCGCGGCCGCAACGGCCCCCTTGATCAAGTCCTCGAGCAGTTCGACGTCGGCGACGGCGTCCGGCTGGATCCGAATATCCACCAGCGAGCCCTTCCCGTCGACCGTCGCGACGACCGCCCCGCCGCCGGCGTCACCTTCGTGACGCTTGGCGACGAGCTCCTTCTGCATGTCCGCCATGCGAGTCTGCATTTCTTTAGCCTGCTTAAGCATTCCAGGCAGATTGGTGAGTCCTCCAAGCATAGTCAGTTGTCTCCCTGGGTGCTTGAGTTGTTCGCTGGATCGTCTGTTGCGTCCTGGGTATTCGTCTTGGTCGTCGCCGGCTCAGCGCGATGCACGCTCAACAAAGTGCCATCGAACAGATCCAATGCCTGCTCCACACCGGGGTCGCGGCGAACACTGGCTTCCTCTGCGGAGCTGACCGTGCTCTTGGCGCGCGCTGGCGGCGCTTTTGGTTGCGTCCGCTCGGCGGGTGGAGCTGCCGGCCGACTGGTCGTCGGAGTCACGCTGCGGCGACCGGAAGTTCGCGGCGCGGCGCGGTCTTCGGGCGGCACCTCAGAGTCGATCGTAGCGAGAAGCTGCTCGATATTCGAGAAGTTGCGGGCGAGCGCCAGCCTCACCACGGCTGCATCGATAATGGCACGCGACGCGTTGCTCGATTTCACGATTCGCCGAACCTCTTCCATCAAGCTGATCATGTACACATACGTCGCGGCGTCGAAGCGCGCCGCCTGGACAACCAGCTGCTCGCGCACGGTGGCCGGCAGATCGATCAGTTCCGTATCGGCGCCGCAGATGCTGATCAGCATGAGCGTGCGAAGATGGTTGACCGTTATCTCGCAATACCGGTCGATGGTCTGCCCCGAGATAAGTGACTGTTCCACACAGGCCAAGGCGCCGGCGGCGTCCTCGTCCGCGATGCCGTCCATCATGGCTGCGACGACCTCGTCGTGCGCGACCGGCAGCACGTCGTCCAGCAGTTCGGTGGATAGCTCTCCGCCACCGAAGCTGAGCAACTGGTCTAGCAGTGACAGCCCGTCGCGCATCGAACCGTTGGCGAGGCGAGCGACGCGGCGTGTCACCGCGCTGTCGGTCGCGACGCCCTCCTCCTTGAGGATGACCTCAAGGTGAGCGGCGATCTCGTTGATGCTGATGCTTCTAAAGTCGAATCGCTGGCAGCGGCTGACGATCGTGGCGGGAACCTTGTGGATTTCCGTCGTCGCGAGAATGAACTTCACGTGGTCGGGCGGCTCTTCCAACGTCTTGAGCAGCGCGTTGAAAGCGCCAGTGCTCAGCATATGGACTTCGTCGATGATGTAGATCTTGAAACGCGCCCGAGCGGGTCGATAGGCGGCGCTTTCGCGCAGGTCGCGGATGTTGTCGACACCGGTGTTGCTGGCGGCGTCGATCTCGATGACATCGATGTCCTCGCCTTCGGCAATCCTCAGGCAGGACTCGCATTCACAGCACGGGACCGGGGTCGGCTCGTCGTGGGCGAGGCAGTTGAGCGATTTCGCAAGCAAGCGCGCGCTGGAAGTCTTGCCCACACCGCGCGTGCCGGTAAACAGAAACCCGTGATGAACCCTGCCGGTGCGAATCGCGTTCTTGAGAGTCGTTGCGATGGGCTCTTGGCCAACGAGGTCGTCGAGCGTCCTGCTGCGGTATTTTCTTGCCAGGACGGTGTAGGACATTCACGGAATCCACGGGGCAACAAGACGTTTTCCACGAGCCGCAGGGGACGTGGCCGGGTGTCGGGGCATGATGACGGTCAGGTTGAACCACGGCACCCGGTTCCGCCAAGTGGGCTGCTCTGTTTCCAGCCTGACCCATTGCCTGTCGGCCCCACTGCATGGGACCCAACCGCCATCATGCCCGGCCACCCACGGCCACGCGGGTGGAGTATACAGCGCATCGACGCGGAGTTGAACAGCTGCGCGGGATGGAAAATCCGGGTTGGTGGCGGACGCGACGACCTATGTTGCAGCTGGGCACGCCGTTTCGGCACGCGCCCGGTGCCGTTGTATCGTCTCGATGAGCTTCGTCCGGTTGATCGGTTTGCTCGCGTAATCGTCACACCCGGCCTTGATGCATTTCTCACGGTCGCTGGCCATCGCGTGGGCGGTCAGGGCGATGATCGGCGCGGTGTAGCCCTTCTGGCGCAGTTGCCCCGTCGCTTCGTATCCGTCCATGACAGGCATCTGCATGTCCATCAGGATGACATCGAAGGGGCTGCCCTCGTCGCGCGCCGCCAGCGCGGCATCCAGCGCGAGCTTGCCGTTCTCCTTGACCGTCACATCCGCGCCCGCTTTCTTGAGCACGAACGCGATAAGCCGCTGGTTGTCCGGGCCGTCCTCGGCCAGCAGGATGCGGACGCCCTTCAGATCGGCCGGTGTCACCTGTGCGACGGCGTTCGCGGAGGCAGCCACGACGGTCGCCGACATGGGATCTTCGAGCATCTCCACGCCATCAAGAGAACCCGTTGCCACGGTCGCGCGGAAGGTGGAGCCGACTCCCAAATCGGTTGTGGTTACCGTGATGTCGCCGCCGAGCAACTGGGCGAACCGCTTGCTGATGGTCAGACCGAGGCCCGTCCCGCCAAACTTCCGCGTGGTCGAGGTGTCGGCCTGCACGAACGGCTGGAACAG
>JAJDDU010000264.1 GCA_029260155.1 Phycisphaerae bacterium
GCTCCATGCGCGTATCCACGTACAGCACGGTGACTCTTCTCAACGGCAACATGCTGACCGAAATCCCAGTCGTTAGCTGGGCGGGGCGGGGTCCGGACGTGGGGTTTGCGCTCTATCACAACAGCGGGGATGGGCTGTTGCGGACGTCGTACTCGGCGACGTTTGAGACGGTCTCGCCGACGGAGAAGCGGCTCACTACTGACGACGGGCGCGCAATTCCGTTCACTTGGAACGGCATTACTTTCTTCGCAGAAGCTGGGTACCATCTCAAATACCAGCAAGACGGAGGTGGCGCTCGGATTACCGCGAAATCGGGGCGTGCGATGGTCTTTGACGCGCGGGGGAGGCTGATCACTGTCAGAGACTCCGCCGGGAACGAACTCGCGATCACCTACCCGATAGATCAGATGGTGATCACCGACGCCGCGGACCGCACGCTGACCGTCGACTACGACGCCTGGGGCGTAATCAGCAGAGTCACCGACCCCAACCTCGACAGCGGAAACCCACGTGCGTGGACCATCGGACGCTTCGTCGTCATCGATCCGATGGGATTCAGGACAGAGTTCGGCCGCAGCAGCGGGGGGGTGTTCTCTTCCATTCGCGACAAATCGGGGGCGAGGTTCACATTCGCTTACGAGGGCCGCCGCTTGTTTCAGGTCACTGACCCGCCCACCGTCGACCAAGGGGTTCAGCAATTCGCCTACGAAACCCCCGTCGGCGCTCCGTTCTACCCGGAGACGCACTACACCGATCGCCGGGGCTCGACGTTCGACTTCACGTACGACACCGCTAGCAATATGACCGGCTACACCGACCCGACGCGGCAGATGTCCTTCGTCTACGACGCCGATCACAACATGACGTCGTATACCGACGGTGTCGGCCTCAGTTCGACTTACACCTACGACATACGCGGGAATCTGCGGACCGCCACAAACAACCTAAACCACCTGCGACAATGGTTTTACGACCATCCGAGCCAGCCGGACCTGCTGACCAAGTTCATCGACGGCGAGAACAACGAATTCCTCTACGCGTACAATGCCCCGGTCGATCCGATGGCTGTCAGCCAAATCACCCTTCCCCCGGCGCAGCCCGGCGATCCCGTCGGCACGATAAGCCTCGATTACTGGGCTACCGGCGACGGCAAGGGCCAACTCCGCACCGTCACCGACGCCAACGGCGTCTCGACGGCCTTCACCTACGATAGCACCGGCCAGCCCCTCACCGAGTACGAGGGCAGCGGGGCGGGAAACTGGAAGGTGCGAACCGACTACGAGTTCGACCCCGGCACGCGCCTCCTCTTCTCCGATCGCGACGGCACCACATTCAACCCCTTCGCCGCTCCCCCGGCAGGCCCGCCGGAAAGCGGCAACGACGGCGCCAACTACGACGCCAACAATCGCATGACCGGCACGAAATGCCAATACAAGGTCTACCTGACCGAGCCGACCACCTGTTCGTCCTGTTGCCCCGACGCCTTCGGCCGCCTCGATGGCCACATCGACGGTATCCAGTACGACGACATGGACAGGCCGACGAGCGCGCAGTTCCGGCTGCTCAACACGGCTACGAGCGAGGATTCGGACATCTGGTACAATCTCGGCTGGGACGAGCTCGGCCGGCTTACCAGCATTAATCGGGGATCGTCTGAGGCGACGACGCACATCGCGGGGACACCGTTCGTGAACAGGACCCATGGCTACAGCTACGATTGGACCACCGGCGTCTTCACGCGCGACTCAGCCAACGGGGTCCGCACGGGCGTCACGACCGATGCGCTGTACCGCGTCGATTCGGTCACGGCGGAGGAAATCGCCACCGGGCAGGAGCTCTACTCCGCCGACGTGACCTACATGAAGAAGCGTGACCTCGTCTCCACCGTTACCTACGGCAACGGGGCGAAGATCGCCTACGGCTACGACAAAGTCGATCGGCTCTCGAAGGTCAGCCACTCCGTCGTCGGCGCGCCTGGGCCGTTCCTGAGGATGTCCTACACCTACGACAAGCGCGACCTGATCACCGGCATTTACGAGGTCGACGACGCGCAGCAGTTGAGCAAGATCACGTACGACTACGACGCGCGGGGTCGACTCACCGAAGAGTGTCGCATCGGGACACACTCGTACCACTTAGCCTACGAGTACGACCAGGGCGGCAACCGCACAGCCAAGACCGACTGGTACAACAACACGTGCACGATATATCACTACGACACGGACCCCGGCGCGACCGACCCGCACAAAGCCAACCGCCTGATGTCCTACGACACGTTCGAGCTCGTCGGGACAGCCTGCACCGGCCCACTGATCGAATCGGTGATCTACGACTACGCCCTCACCGGCCACGCAGCAGGCAACCCGACGCAAATCCGCCGGAAGGTGCCTTGGGACGGCGGCTTCCCCTTTAAGGTCTACTCCACGTGCCTGAAGTACAACGACGTTGGCGAACTGTGGGTGGCCACGCAACGGACGTGGATCGAGAACAACTGGGCGTGGGCCGTCCCCTCGACGGTCACGGCGGACACCTGGAAGAGTCGCCAATTCCGCGGCCTCGGCCAGCAGCGTTACATGATGCGCGACCTCGACACGACCGACATCGTCGCCCCCACCTACGCCATCGAGCCCGACACGGCAGTTTGGACGGATTATGGTGGCGTTTGGCCCTCGGCTGACTATACAATCGACGCCTTCGGGAGCCCCGTAGCGGGCACCGATTACGAAACCGGATTCGCGGAGGTCGACCCGTTGGGCCAGGTCAGTTACATGCACACCGACCAAATCGGCACGCTGCGCGGGATGACCGACGACACCGCAGCGGTCACAGCCAGCCCCGTCTACACCGCCTTCGGCGAGCCGGTGTTCGAAGACGGCGCAGTCGGCACGCGCTACCGCTACGCCGGCGAGTGGGGCTACGAGTCCTTCGCCGGCCTCGATTGGGGCACGAAAGACTGGGGCGACGGCAACGGCCCCGTCCCGCTCGAATTCCCCTACCTCCACGTCGGCCACCGCTACTACAACCCCGCAACAGGCCGCTTCCTCGAACGCGACCCAATTGGAATCCGGTTGGACTACAATGTGTACGCCTACGCAGAGGGAGGCCCAACGGTCCATGTCGATCCAGAGGGTTACGGAAACAAGAGCAAGCGAAACAGAAAAAGAGAAGGGTCGAAGGGACGTCACAAGGCAAGAACAGTGAAGCCGATCAGGGTACCCCGTGATCGAGATGGGAACGCGCAAGCGTTCTACGAAATTGGGTGTCAGGTGCGTTGGTGGTTGTCCGACGCCGACTCCGACTGCTGTATGGAGCTTCCGTACCACCCGAGCAAGTCATCCACAAAGGGCAACGGCAGCTTCTGGGGGGGATTATGGGAGGTGTTGCGCCCAGGTCCCTACCAGCCGGGTGGCGGGTGCTTCACTGAAGGGACTCTGATTGAAGGAACATACGGCGCGGTGGCCATCCAAACTCTCGCTCCGGGAGACGTGGTACGAACCGAAGACCCACTGGCTGGAGTGTCGGCATACGGTGATCTGGAGAAGGTCTTTGCTACTTGGGCCAAAGAACTCGTTCGAATCCAGGCGGGCGCGAGCGAGATTAGCTGCACTCCCGAGCACCCGTTTTATGTCGAGGGCGGGGGAATTCGAACAGCTGGCTCTCTGCAGGTTGGCGATCGACTGATCTGTGCGGATGGTAAGTCGGTCCGAATACGCGGGTTCCGGCGTGAGCAATTGAGCGAGCCAGTGCGCGTGTACAACATCACCGTGAATGGGCACCACACGTTTCATGTCGGGGTGGATCGAATTCTGGTTCATAATAAGATGTAGCAATGAACTCGTCTCCGAAGTTCCGTTTGGAGCTGCAGTAGTGATATCTTCCACAATGCGCGATGCGCGACCAGGATGGGTGCGGTCGGTCTCCGTCGGTAGCAGAGTGCTGTTCTGGACGCTGTTGAGTTCGGCGATCTTGACCTCGCTCTCAGCTTTTGCAATTCCGTTGCTCGGGGGCACGCGAGAGGATCTTGGATATGTAATGCTGATCCCAACACTTGCCAGTGTTGGGATACTCGGTGGCGTGGTCGCGCTCGCACAGGACCCAACGACAACAACAGGAGGTCATGGGATTACGATTCGGCGAGCCCTCCCAGTGCTCGCTGCGCTGGCTGTCGTCGTGCGGTGGACCAGGTTTCTGTCAACGCACATACTCGAATCGGCGGACCTGTACTACCTCTGGATTCTCGACAGCGTTTCCGAGATGGTACTTGCATTCGCCGTCTGTTCGTATCTTCGCGCACTCGCCAGTCGTTTCGAAAAGAGAAGATTCGCGTGCGCTGCCGGCATTATGGCTTGGGTCAGCGCGGCTGTTTCCGGTCTTTTGTCTGTCGATACGGGAGCAATATGTAGCGACATCGGAATGTCTTATGGAGAATATCAACTCGTGTTGTACACCAAGATCGGCGTGGGGCTCGCCGTCTGGGTGGGCGCATTGGTGTTGCTATCGAAGTTCGCACAAATGCTGTCGGAAGGATCAAGGGGACGCTGCGTCCAGTGCGGATACACACTCGGCGGCCTGAATGAGGCACGATGCCCAGAGTGCGGGACCGGTTTCGACGGTGGCGAGATTATGGGGTCAGAGCGCATGTAGATATTAGTGAGGGCTTTGGGGCGCTGCAAGGCAACATCGACGAGATCGGGGACGACAACATGGATCGGCCCGTAAGCGCAGTTCAGCCTGTATAACGACGCTACCGACGAGGATTCAGGCATCTCTCACGATCTCGACTGGGACGAGCTCGGCCGCCTCACCAGCATCAATCGCGAATCGTCTGAGGCGACGACGCACATCGCGGGGACGCAGTTCGTGAGCAGGACCCATGGCTACAGCTACGATTGGACCACGGGTGTCTTCACGCGCGACTCAGCCAACGGGGTCCGCACGGGCGTCACGACCGATGCGCTGTACCGCGTCGATTCGGTCACGGCTGAGGAAATCGCGACCGGGCAGGAGCTTTACTCGGCCGACGTGACCTACATGAAGAAGCGTGACCTCGTCTCCACAGTTACCTACGGCAACGGGACGAAGATCGCCTACGGCTACGACAAGGCCGACCGGCTCGCGCAGATCAGCCACTCCGTCGTCGGCGCCTCCGACGCGTTCCTGACGATGTCCTACACCTACGACAAGCGCGACCTGATCACCGGCATTTACGAGGTCGACGACGCGCAGCAGTTGAGCAAGATCACGTACGACTACGACGCGCGCGGGAGACTCACCGAGGAGTGTCGCAATGGGACACATTCGTACCACTTAGAGCGTTTTCAATCCATCCGTAGCGTGTATCCGCAGTGTTTGTAGCAATTCACGGCATCTTCGGGGGTCACGTGGTCGAGGACGGACTGCATTGCATTCCAGAGTGCGTCGCGGGTTCGGCAGGCCAACGACCTCAACAACTGCTTGACCTTGGCGAAGATCAACTCGATCGGGTTCAGATCGGGGCTGTAGGGAGGCAGGAACACCAAACGGGCACCAGCGGACTCAATCAGTTCGCTGACACGTAGGCGCTTGTGGCTCGATAGGTTGTCCATGATCACGACGTCGCCAGGCCGAAGCTCGGGGACCAACACCTGCTCGATGAACGCCTCGAACACGTCGCCGTTGATGGGGCCGTCTACGACCGTCGAGCAGCGAACACCGGTAACGCCCAGTGCGGCAATCAGCGTCGTGGTGTTCCAGTGACCGTGCGGTACCTTGTCAATCAGGCGCTCACCACGCGGTGCCCGCCCGCGCAGCCGGGTCATGTTGGTCTTGGCCCAGGTTTCATCGATGAAGATCAATCGTTGAGCGTTGATCGTGGGTTGGTCGCGCTTCCACGCGACTCGGCGTTGTGCGACGTCCGGACGATCTTGCTCCGCCGCGTGGATCGTTTTTTTTTGAAAGACAACCCCAAACGCTTGAGCGCCATGCCCACGGCCGACTCAACACAATCGATGCCGAGCAATGCATGCAGTTCCTTGATCGTGGCGTCGGGGCGTCCTCGCACCAATTCAGCCAGTTGAACGAGGTCGATCTTGATCACCGTCGCACCGCCCATTGGCCGAGGCGTCGTCTCCCCGGTCTCGCGCCGACGCTGCTTGACTCGCCGCGCCCAAGCCGGGCTGACCAAGAAGAGGTCGGCGATCTGTCTGGTCTTCATTCCCCGGTCGTAAGCCGCAAGCACTCGGTCCCTCAAGTCCTGCGCGTAAGCCGCACCCATACGTGGCTCCTTCTTGGTCCATCCTTTGAACCAGGAAGCAACCTACGAGTATCGCGCGCATCGCGCAACCCTAACAGGCGCCTAACGCGCTACGCTTGGATTGAGGACGCTCTAG
>JAJDDU010000265.1 GCA_029260155.1 Phycisphaerae bacterium
CCTCCGAAAAACCCTGCATCGCCATCACCATGGGAGACCCCGCCGGTATCGGCGCCGAGGTGATCGCCAAGGCACTCGCAGATCCCGACATCCGAAATCTAGGCCGATTCATCATCTTTGGGTTGGAAGAGTCTCTCGACATCGCAGCCGGCCTCGCTGAATTGGAACCCAACTGGTACCGCATCCCGCACGAAGAGCTCTCAGCCGTCAAATCCGGCGTTGTTCTTGCAGACTATGACGAGTTTTCCGTGGGCACCAGCCTTCGGCGGCCCTGTGCGGAGAGTGGCGTCGCCTCCCTGCGATTCGTCGAAGACGCAATCCAGGCTGCGACCGACGGACGCGTTGACGCCATCGTCACCGGTCCCATCCACAAGACCAGTTGGAAGCTCGCCGGCTGCAAGCACCCAGGCCACACCGAGCTCTTCGCCGAACGGCTCAAACGCAAACGCGTCACCATGATGTTCGCCGGAGGACCGCTAAGAGTTGCACTGGCCAGCACGCATGTCGGGCTCTTCTCGCTCATGAACGAATTCACCATCGGGCTTGTGTTTCAACCGATCGACCTGCTCGACGAAGCCCTCCGCCGACACTGGGGCATCGAGAATCCGCGCATCGCCGTCGCAGGGCTGAATCCGCACGCCGGGGAAGGCGGTCAATTCGGAGACGAGGAGTCGCGAATCATCGAGCCGGCCATGATCATGGCCCGTGAATTGGGAATCGACGTCCACGGCCCGTTTCCCGCCGATACGCTTTTTCACGAAGAGCGCCGAAACCGATTCGACGGCATCGTGGCCATGTACCACGACCAGGGACTCATCCCCGTCAAGCTTCTGGCCTTTCACTCAGCCGTCAACATCACCCTGGGCCTGCCGATCATTCGCACCAGTGTCGATCACGGCACTGCGTTCGACATCGCGAGTCGCAACAGCGCTAATCCGGGAAGCATGAAGGCCGCCATTCGGTTGGCCTGCGAGATGGCATCGTACACACCGTTCGAGATCCCGAGGGTACGCGTGCGTCCCGACGACCCGTCGCCCGTCGCGCCAGAGTCGAGGACGAATCCGCAGCCGTAATCATCACGGTGCTCGGTGGCAAGGTCTTGTGAAGCGCAGGGCAGCAAGGCCGTGAGGGACGCAGGCCATGCGTCAGAACGCCACTCTAGCAAAACGGGGGGCGGTTTCACCCTCTCTCTTGCGGTCGGGGACGTTGCTAGCCGATAATACCGTGGCAGCGGCGCGAAGTGACCGCGCGTCGGATGGAGCCGATTTCAGGCTGGCGATGGAGAGTTCACATGACCGCGTTCTGTAGGTTTTTCCTTTGTGCACCGGTGGCCGTTGCCGTTCTGTCGCTTACGGTCGGCTGCGATCCGCCCGATCCGTTTTTCGTTCTCGACGACGGGCCCGACAGCACCGTGGGCGATGTTTCGGACGACAACGCAAATGACAACGCCATCGGCGACAGCGGGGCGGTGGACGATGGCGCCGACGTGACTGAGACGGACCCGCCCCCGCCCCCGGACGACAGCACACCTACCATTCTCGATAGCGACGGCGACGGCTTCAGCGACGAGGCGGAAACGAACGCGGTACCCGGTTCCGATCCGGAAGACCCTAACGACACGCAACCGAATCCGATCGACTCAGACGGCGACGGCTGCTCGGACTTCGACGAGCGTACATTTGTCGGTTTCTGTGATGGCAATCCCAACACGGTTGATCCCGACACGATCGCCGACCCCGAAACGGCGCACACGTTCTCTCTGACCGTGGCCCGCCATGATGACGTATCTTTCAGCGACGCGCAGGTGGACGCCGTGTTCGCTGCGGGCGGAGCGTTGTTGCAGCAGGTGGAGACTGATTGTTCCGACCTTGCGACCAACACAGTGTTTACGCGCGACGGCTCTGTGACGACGTTCAGTGTGGGGGGTGCATCCCTGACCGTTGAGTCTGAATTGGACGCGGTCTTTGATGTTCCCGAAGCGGTGAAGATCGTGGATTTCATGACCGGCGTCTGCGGCGTCCCGCAGACGGACGATATGAGTGTCGTATTGGGATGTGCCTTCAGCGGGGGTTCACTGGTCATTACTGCGACGGCTGCGCCCGATGTCTGGGTACACGAGTGGGGCCACGTTCAGGGATTGCTGCATCGGGACAACTGCCCCAGAAACATCATGCACTCCTTCGAGGTCGCCACCAACGCAGTCGATTCGCAAGAGCGCGCGGCCTTCCTCACGTCGACGCCGCGCAATGGCAAGGTTGCGGTGTCCGCGTCGCCTTTGAGTCAGGGGCCGAGCGACCGCTTGCGACGAGCGTCTGCTGAGCCCATGCGCGATTGGATTCACCGTGTGGCCGCGAAGGACTTCATCGCCGGCGTTCCGACGGATGTCATGCAGGATTTAGAAACCGAAGCCGTCGACCCGCTTCTGGAAATGCTGTGGGCGCCGGACTTTTCGGGGCAGCGTCGCAACGTCGCGCGCATGCTCGGTTTTACGGCTGCTCCGCGCGCGTGCGATCGTCTGATGTCCGGGATACCCGCGTTGACCGGCGAACTGAGTTTTGATGAGTTGGCGGGTGCGGCTGAGAGCATCCTCGCGATAGGCCGCTTGTCGGCGGGCGATTCCGATGATGCTGCCCTGCGCTGGCTGATGGAAGGGTGCGAGCCTGCTGCCTGGGCGCAACGCGGCGTGCAGTGGGGATATCGATCTCATCGCGGCGCCGCGGCGCACCGCTTGCTGGCCCGTCTTTCGATCATGGCGCTCGGGTTGTCCGGGCAGCCGGCGGCGCTTTCTCATTTGCAGTCGCTTAACATCGAGGGCTTCGAATCTCAGATCGACGCGGCGGTTGCGCGGTTGACGAAAACGGATTCTGCTTTGCGACAAACGTCTCATCCGCTGAGACAACCTTGATTCGTTGGTGTGTAGATCGGAATCACGAACTCTTCATTCCAGGGAGTGGTGCGGCGTGACGAAACGGCGGATGTTGTGTGTGGTTTCCGTGGGGCTTGGATGCTCGGTTACGGCAGCTTTGGCTCGTGAACCGGCGCTGCGCTCGGGTTCGTGGCGAGCTTGGCTTGACTGCCCTGGCGGCGAGTTGCCGTTTGGCATTGAGCTTCACCGGGCATCTGACGGTTGGCGCGCGGAGATCGTCAACGGGGGCGAGCGTATCACCGTTCCGCGCGTCGAATGGCGGGGCAGCCGACTTGTGTTCGACATCGACCACTACGATTCGACGATCGTCGCCAAACTCAGCGCCGACGGGGCGCGGCTCGATGGGGAGTGGCAAAAAGCCTCGCGGGCGGGGAAGACTTCACGCCTGCCCTTTCACGCGACAGTAGGAGCGGCAGCGCGCTTCTCGGTGACCGCGATGACTTCGGCTGCGGCGCTCGCGAAAATCCACGGGCGTTGGTCCGTTCGGTTCGCCGACAGCGAAGATCCGGCCATTGGTCTCTTTGCAACGGAACCGGACGGTACCGTGACGGGCACGTTCATGACGACGACGGGCGATTACCGTTTTCTCGCAGGTGTTTTCGAGCGTAACCGACTGCGACTCTCTTGTTTCGACGGGGCTCACGCTTTCCTGTTTGCCGCGCGCTTGGGCCCCGACGGGACGTTGAAGGGAGATTTCTGGTCGCGTGACACATGGCATGATACTTGGACCGCCAAGCGCGATCCCACGGCAACGCTGCCCGACGCGTTCACACAGACGCGATGGGCGGGCAGCGTTCCACTCGATGAACTGGTATTCCCCGATCTCGACGGCCGTCCGCGTTCGCTGGCCGATCCCGTATTTGCCGGCAAGGCGCGCATCATCGAGGTGTTCGGATCATGGTGTCCGAACTGTCACGACGAGGCTGACTACCTGACGGAGCTCGACCGCAAGTACGGCGCGCGCGGACTCTCTATCGTCGGGCTCGCCTTCGAGTTATCAGGCGACTTGCAGCGCGATACCCGGCAGGTACGCCGCTACGTCAAGCGTCACAACGTGACCTATCCGGTGCTCATCGCGGGTGTTGCGGACAAGGCTACGGCCTCAAAGGCGTTTCCCGTGCTTGATCGCATTCGTTCGTATCCCACCACCATCTTCATGGATGCCCAAGGTGATGTGCGCGCGGTCTACACCGGTTTTTCGGGACCGGCCACTGGAAACCACTATCAGAAGCTGCGCCGTGATTTTGAAGAGCACATCGAGGCGTTGCTCGCATTGAACTAGTCGTGCGTCCGCAGCCGGTAACCGACTCGGATCCGCGTAGCGCGCGGTACCAAACAAGTCCGCGGGCGGCCATTTTCCGATCACCGCAAGAGTGCCCGACTCGTGAGAGTTCAGCCGCTTGCGCGTCTTCTCATTGCAGTGGCTGAAGAGTTGCCCCGAATCCACGTCCGAAAACTGCTAACAGAATATCGCGTCTTTCGGACGCGCCGATAACCATGGGCATTTCCAGTGCGCAAAATGTGCCTACAGACGCATTCCCGGCCGCTGCAGCTCTTATCGGGCGGACCGGCGTGCGGAGGCATTGAGTCACTTGCCGCGACTTCAGACGAATTGTACTGTGAAGAGGCTTCTGCCGGCCACGCGGAAGAAGTGGGTAGCACCCGCAGTCTACTCGCGTGACCGGTGCCCATTGGGGTTCAGCGGGGAGACACTGGATGCGAGGCGAGTGCCGATAACCTGGAGTGGGAATACCACGAATTCCCAATACGTCTGATCCTCTGAGTTCAAGGCAGTGTTTCAGTCGGCGGAGCATTTCTAGTTCCGCGCTCGACATGCGGGCGGCTGGTTGACAGGCTTTGGATGCGGTCGGACATCTGCTGGAGAAAGAGAATGATTCCTATGTTGCGTTTGGTGAACCGTCGTCGGGCAGTGACTGCCGTTCAAGTCGTTGTGACTTTGCCCGTACTCTTGGGCGCTGCGGGCTTGGCCGTCGATGTCGGTGTAATGTCCAATGCAAGAGGGGACATGCAGCGGGCGGTCGATGCGGCCTCCCTTGCCGCGATTTCGGAGGTTGCCTACCCCAGCGGGGACGGTGATCCGCTCGCCAAGGGTGCGGATCGCGCAGTCGAATTCATCGAGCGTAACCAAATACTGGGACGCACGTTGACCATCGTTCCAGATAAGGCGGTCGTGTTCGGGCGGGCGGACTATGACGAGAATGCGGAGAAGTATGAGTTTACGCCGGGCGATACGCCGACAAACGCGGTCAAAGTCACCTTGGCGCATTCGGCTGACTCGCCCAATGGGGAGCTGCCCCTCTACTTCGCGGGTATCCTCGGCGAGGACAACGCCAATGTGAGCGCTTCTGCGATCGCAATCTACGTGGAGACGCACAAAGAGGAGGGCGACTGTTGGGACTCTCTTGACGCAGGCGAAATGTTCATATGCCACGGCGGTGACGACGACGATAGCGACGATAGCGAGGCTGGCGATAGCGACGACAGCGACGATAGTGAAGCCGGCGATAGTGGTGACAGCGGCGATAGTGGTGACAGTGGCGATAGTGGCGATAGTGGCGACAGTGGCGATAGTGGCGACAGTGATGGTTGGGACAGTGGTGGCGACAGCAGCGGCGACAGTGACAGTGGCGACAGCGACAGCGACAGTGGTGACGCGGGCGACAGCGACAGCGAAGGCTGGGACAGTTCCGACGATGACAGCGACGCTCCGCATACCTTTCTCGTCGATGCAGCCGCATTGCCGTTCTTCTTGGAGCGGGGAGCCGAAACAGGGCCTTGCATTTGCGTAGATGGCGATTCCGACGACAGTGATGACAGCGAAGCTGGCGACAGCAGCGATAGCGACGATAGTGACGATAGTGACAGCGGTGATAGCGGCGATAGTGGTGACAGTGGTGACAGTGGCGACAGCGGTGACAGTGGCGACAGCGGCGA
>JAJDDU010000266.1 GCA_029260155.1 Phycisphaerae bacterium
GGTGTCGCCGTTCGACCTGCTAGCCTTCCGCCAACTCATCAACGGCAACGCGCCCGTGGGCAGGCGAGTCCCTGCCACCGCAACCGGAATAGCGCCCGGAGGCGAGACGCTTACGGAACGCACCCGCTCAGTAACACCGAGACACTGTAGCCCCCGCCAAACGCGCCGCTGTTTACGACCGCGAGATCGAGGTCGCCGTCGCCGTCCAGGTCACCAATCGCCACCGACGTGGGGTTAGGTCCGACGCCGTAGAGTAGATCGTCGGCGAAGGTGCCATCACCACTGTTCAACAGCACCGAAACAGTGTAGCCATCGGGGTAAC
The DNA here is from genome assembly GCA_029260155.1 of Phycisphaerae bacterium. Taxonomy (GTDB): domain Bacteria; phylum Planctomycetota; class Phycisphaerae; order UBA1845; family UBA1845; genus OFTM285. The sequence goes on from JAJDDU010000266.1 coordinate 323, forward strand.
CGGAGTTCGCCACGGCAAGATCAAGATACCCATCGCCATCCAAGTCACCGATGGCCACTGAGGAAGGCTCATCCCCTACGCCGTGGGACACTCCGACGGCAAAGGTCCCGTCGCCATAGTTCAGCAGCACCGATACGTTGCCGCTAGACTCGTTGGCCACTGCGAGGTCGAGGTCCCCATCGCCGTCGAGATCCCCAACTGCCACCGATCGTGGCGCGACTTCAACTCCGTATGTCACATGGTCGGCAAAGGTGCCGTCGCCATGGTTCAGCAGCACCGAGACGCTGTCAGAAAAGTCAGGGGGAATCCCCGTGTTTGTCGCGGCGATATCGAGATCCCCGTCGCCGTCCAGGTCGCCAACGGACAAAGACGTAGGCCCGTCCCCTACCCCGTAGAGCACATCGTCTCCGAAGATCCCATTACCGCGGTTCAGCAGGACAGAAATGTTGTCGCTGCTTCGGTTTGCCACGGCGAGGTCGAGGTTTCCGTCGCCGTTCAAGTCACCAACGGCCACCGAGCGAGGGCCATCTCCCACGCCGAACTCGCGATTGGGAAAGAGCATGCCGTGCGTCACGCCGAAAACGCGCTGGAAGGTGCCGAAGTCGAGCAGATCGACGTCGGTGTCTGCGTCGAAATCGACTGGCGCGCAACCCGGCGGTGCGGGATCGCCGTGGGGGCCGGTTGTGCAATCGACGAACGCGGCATAGTCGGGCAAGGTCACGCCACCGCTGCCGTCGAGGTCGCCGTGGACGCATTGAGCACTCACGGAGGAGGCCCCGATCGCCGACGCGAGCAGGACGACGATCAGGGGTAGTTTCCTGGCGCTCGACTTATTGGCGATTGACTCCATGTCCGTTCTCCGTGTTGGAATTGCGCTCGTTGGCGGAAAAAACGTCCGCGCGGGATGAATCCCGCGCCTCGGGATCGCGGCGTTTCGCCTATTGCATTGTCGGATTGGGGCCGTGCAATTCGCGATCTTTTCTGCCTGAGATCGGAAATCGAGGTTCCAGAGCGAGCGGCTCACGGAGGTCGCAAGAAACGGAGTAACACTTCAGCCAAGTGCAATGGAGAGAGACGCGAGTGACGCTGGGTGGCACGGTCTTGCGGAGCGCAGCGCAGCAAGGCCGTGAGAGACGCGGACCGTTCCACGGCCTGGCTTCGCCAGACCATGCCACCCGTCGCATTGCAATCGGCTGAACTCTCACGAAACGCATTAGGATCACTGAACGGATGGCCCGCGGCGAGTTGTTCTGCGAATTTCGTCGGCCCATCGAGTACCCCACCGCAAAAGCGATGGGGCACCCGATCGGACAGGAATGGAGTAGATGTTCTTAGTTGTCCAACGCACCCTGGTCGATCCAATCGCGAATTATCGCAATCTCGTCGTCTGCGAGTAGCGATCCGCCCAACGGCATGCGGTTGCCCACCGGAGGCGAATCAGAACTGACCTTCAAGAACAGCAGGCTCGCCTGCGAATCGCCCGGGACCACCAACGTAAGATCGCTGCGCTGAATGCTCACTTGATCGACGAGTTGATCGTAGGTGTCGTCTTCAGCCAGACGCAGGTCGATTCCCTGCTGGTCGGCGAATCCCCCGTCCACGTGACAAATCGTGCACCGCCGTGCGAACAGAGGGATCAGGTCATCAGAAAACGAAAGCGCAGCCGCGCTGTCGTCGTTGTCGGCCGACGACGTGTCGTCCTCGTCAGTCGTCGGAGCGTCATCGACCGGACTCACCATCGACGTCCCATTCAGGCCATCGCAGCCCACGCCGAACAGGGTCATTCCAGCCACCAGCGTTACGCAGACGCCGCGGCTCCCGAGCACATTTCCATAGGTTCGACGCATGATACATCCTCATACAAATAGGTCTGTCGTTCTCATTCGGGGTCTTTCTCTCGATACCTCAGGGGAAACGAGGCGTGCGCTCCACAGCGGTACGCGGCGGTTTGCTTTTCCGACAACAGCACCGAGACCTCCGGCAGGTTTCGACGATTCTCAGGCACGCACACAGCATCGTTGTTGTGACAGCGGACGCACGTCTCACGCGTAACGGCGCGCAGACCGGCTGCGCGAAGCTTCGCCACCTGATAGGTGCGTTTGTTTTGCCGGATGTCGCTCATCACTTCCGTGAATCCGCTGCCAGGCCCGTGACACGACTCGCAACCCACGCCCTCGCGTCCGCGGGCGAAGCGGGCTGTCCAATCGTCGTCGGGGTCCGGCACCACGTAGCCACCGGGCAGGCCATAGCCGACGGTGTGACACGACAGACATTTCGGGTCGCGGGTGTAGTCCTCGGTGGCGTCCAGTTTGGCGAGCCGCTTGGCTTCGACGCGATTCCCCGGCGCCAGCGCCGCCCAGGATTGCCCCTTGGCGGACTCGGTCCACGATTCATGCCAACGGCTGTGACACATGCGGCAGCGCTTGGTGCCCACGTATTCGTACACTGGCTTCGAATCGGTTTCTGGTTCGCCCGCGAGCGATGGCGATGCGAACAACAGGTAGACCGCGACGCCCATCCCGTGTTTGCCGCGCAGCGACAAAACGCCCACGAACATCAAGCCAAGGCTCAACGCACCGACCACGCCGCACAGAGTCGGTCCAGCCTCCGTCGTTGCGGTCGGAACGGCCGATTCAGCCGGTGGATCGGTGTCGTCGACTTCAGATACGGTCGCGACCTCATCGGTTGGCGGCTGGTCTTCCTGCTGCGGAGTGGAGGGCATGTCGAAGTCTGCCGCGGGAGTTTCCGCAGCGCCGGCGGCCACGCCGACTGCGAAATCGCGTAGTCGGTCCCGAACGGCCCAATAGATAACCCTCCCGTCGTCGCCAACGTCGTACCCGTATTCCCCGACAACACCACTCGGCGCGGACCGACCGGCGAACGTATCGCCAGCCGGAACCCAAGTCGGCGTTGCAGCCTCGTCACCGAGCACATGGAGGTCCAGGTCGCCCGCATCGCCGGTCAACGACATGGCCGTAGAACCCGGCACGAAGATTTGCACAACGGCACGAAACGTCCCCGGCGTCAGGCTGCCGGCGGCGGACAGTGTCACACCCAAGGCATTCTCGTTTTCAAACCCGTCGTAGGTTGTCTCGTTGCTCGATCCGGGCGCACCGGCGTTCGCGGAAATGTCGACAAAGAGCTCGCTTCCCGTCGTTCCACGAATGATCTCAACGAGTCCGCGGACGGAGTTCCCGTCCGTCATGACCTCGGCAACGGCGGTTCCGAGTGGACCGACGCGAACCGTGGCCGACGCCGTGATATCGAGCACTGGTGGCGGTTCGTCGGACTGGTCGTCATCAGTTTCCGGTTGCTCGTCGTTGTCCAAATCGGGCGGATCATCGACGGCGTCATCGTCCGGCGTATCGTCGTCGGGCGGCGTTTCGCACGCATCGCCAACGCC
>JAJDDU010000267.1 GCA_029260155.1 Phycisphaerae bacterium
CAAGCGTGATTTGATGGGCTTGTTTCACCAGTCTCATCCTCCTTCCAGAGGACGAAACCCGCAAGAAAACCGTAAAATTCCTCAATTCTGAAACACTACACTAGGTGTGCTCACGACGGCACCAGCCTAGGCAGCGCGACAATCCGTGTGCGTACGACGCGGACTCAACGCTTTGCGTCCCAATCTTGCGATTGGTTTGCCTTTCTCGGTTGTTGCATCAACCATACGATGTACTTGCGCACGAAACTTGAGGAAAACCCGCGTCCGAAGTCGCTAAACGTGACGCGTTTGTCCGAATGTCAGCACGATGGAGACTGTGTGGTGCGATTATGGGCTTGGCGAGCGAAGAAAAAAAGGTGGGTAGCCGACTACGGCGGACTACGACAGGCGCATTGCCCCCTTATCACGCCTGGTTCCCACGCCGTTTTGGTGAGCGGCCTCGAACCACGGCTGTCTACTCTCTGCACCAGGGAAGGCACCTCAGTCCCACCAGTCCCGCCGCCATCAAACAGGCTGAGATCATTCCGAAGAGTCCGCATACCGGGGGCGCGGTCGGGCCAACTTCGGGATCGACTGGCGTGTCCGGCTGCTCGGTGACCGTCTCATCGCCTACCGCACTGGAATCCGTCGGGCCCGTGCCGACGGCGAAGTCCGACAGCGCGTCTCGAACAGCCCAGACGCACATGAACTCGGATTCGTAGCCGTAATCACCCACGTTGCCGGTCGGTTCCATATCGCCGCGATACCGACCCGATTCGCCCGCGAGTACCCAGGGGCCATCGGGCTCTTGATACGTGTAGAGGATGAGTTCGGACAGATCGTGTCCTGCGTCATCCAACAGCTCCTCGGTCACACAGAACTGCACGATCGCAACGAACCCCACGCCGGTGACGCTGCTCGATGCGCGCATGGTTACGGGCAATGCGTCGGCGTCGGGGATGCCCTCGAAGTCGGGCCGGAGGTTGTCGTCGGCGATGACGACGAACAGTGAGCCAGACGTCGCGCCGGTGATATCGACGAACCCTGTTACATCCGTAACCGTGGACGCAGCCCCAGCAGACGCAGTGCCGTCGCGCCCGACACTGACGAGTTGGCCGACATGCGTGTCCGCTTCATCCGTTGGATCGTCCACTGCATCGACTGCGTCCGGTGAATCCTCCGTATCTCCGGCGTCATCTTCGAGCGGCGTATCGTCATCGATCGTCGCCGAGTCATCGTCGTCCGCGACGAATGCAGCGCTGAACCAATTGGTGTTCTTATCCACGTCGGCCGTCCCGGCGAGACTGAGCTCGTCGATGGCCGCGCCCCCGTCGTTGCTTCGATAGCTGGAATTCGAAAGGGCTACGTTGTCCATCGTTAGGTTGCCGGACGCATTGCGGTCAATGGTGAACGGGTCGCCGGCTTCCGTCGTGGTCATGATGATCCGAGTCGTCGTTGCCTGCCCGTTCACCGTGAGGGCGGCGCCGTCACTGTCGCTACCGTTCAACGTAATCGTCGAGCCGGGAACGAATTGTATCGTCGACGAGGGCACGTTGTTGATGAGGGAGGCAGTTCCCGCGATGGTCACGTCGCCAAACGCAAAGACATACGCCCCATTCATCGTGTAGCTCGCCCCCGCGCCGGTGATGTTCACCGTTCCCAGGAATTGGTAGTCGTTGTCTGCCGCTGCGGTGATGTTCTCCGTTCCGCCCGTCGACGAGAGATTGACCGTCGAACCGACCGCGGCGTCCAGGTTGACGTTTGTCCCGCCCGTGCTCACCGATAACGATCCGTAAGTCGTCAGCGTCGCGCCCGAGGCGACCGTGATCTCGTCGGCGTCATCGTTGATCGGGATGTCGTGGCTTGCGGATGTGGATCCGACAATAAGCTCGCCCTGTTCGACCGCCACTCGCACGCCCGTGGCCTTTCCAAACAGCGTGCCGAACCCCACGCCCACCGTCAGCGATCCCGTGCCGGTCTTGACCATACGCTCGCTTGCCCCGATGCCGCTGTTGCTCATCGAGGTGACGGTCGACTTCGCGGTGCCACCGTAGGTAAACGTGCCCCCGGTGCCGAAGTTCGCCCGCAGATCGCCGATCGTCGTCGCGCCATTCGCAAGAATCGTCCCCGTCGTCGCGTCGACGCGCGTCACCGTTCCCGATCCTTCCAGGGTCAGCGTCGTCGCCCCGATGTCGAGGGTGCCTGTGAGCGTCTTGGATGACGCGATGTCGATCGTCGCATCGCCGGTGAATGCACTGAAGTTCGGCGAGCAATCCGCGTTCACGTCCAGAATCCCGCCGTCGGTGTCCATGACGATCGTCCCCGGAACACCAGTGCCGATGATCGTCAGCCGGTTGTCATTGATATCGAACGTGGCAGCCAGAGTCTTTCCGGTTGCGACGTCCACCGTCAGGTTGCCCTTGGTTGCGTCCATGGTAGCCGTCCCCACCGTGCTGGTGGCATCGACGTTGAGAACGCCGCCGTCCGACGACACGTTGAGTGTCGTGACCTGGCCACTGCCGGTCATGTTCAGTTCAGCGCCCGCACCGTTCAGTATGACGGCCGTCAGCGTGCCGTTTTCCGAGTGCTTGAGAATCCCGGCGGCGCTGATCGTGGTCGTCGAGGTGACGGTCCTACCGGACGCGGCCTTAACCTCGACACTCGCCGAGATGGTCATCGCCGTGATCGTCGCCGCTTCGTTGATGTCCAGGACGCCGCCGAACGTGTCCATCGTTACCAGGTCGATAGTACCCCCAGCCTGGGCAATGGAGAGCGTGTTGTCATTGACATCGAACCCGCCCGTCGACGTGATCTTTCGCGACCCGTGCTCGATGGCGAGATCCCCGACACCCGCCTTCATGTTGCACGTCGTCACCGTGCAGTCGGTCGTGTCCACGTCAAGAATGCCGCCGTTGGCGTCGACATCCAGCGTCGTGAGCACGCCGCCACCGGTCATGTTGACCTCCGCATTCGTGCCGTTGAGTACTACTTTGCTGACCGTACCGGCGCCGCTAACGGTGAGAATCTTGCCCGCAGCCACCGTGGCCGTCGCCGTAAGTGTCTTGGCCGTGAGCACGTCGAGCGTTGCGTTCTGATTGAATGTCATCGTCGTGACCGTCGCGGACTCGTCGGCGTCGATTGTCGTGCCTGCGATGTCGTTGGTGAGCGTCGTGACGGTCCCCGCCGCAGTGAACTGTACGGTTCCGGCGGCCGTATTGGCGGTGATCGCGCCCACCGTTCCGGTGTTGTTCAGCGTGATGACCCGGGCCACACTAAGGGTGGTGGTACCACTCAGTGTCTTTCCCGGTGCGACGTCCAGCGTGATGGCATGAAGCGCGGCGAGCGCCGTAATCTCGACGTTCTCGTTCGCGTCGATGCCCTTGCCGGCGTTCAGTTCAGCCCCGGTGTCGACCTTGGACACCACCATTGCGTGCGCCGTATCGCCTTCGATCTTGAGAACCGAGTTTACGTTGTCGAGCGTGAACCCGCCGGTCGCTGTGATGCGGTCCGCGGCACTTCCCGTCGTGCCACGCAGCGTCAGGGTACGGGCACCGATCGGCACCGCGTCAGTCAGCGTCAACAGAGCTCCGTCCTGCAATGCGATGGCTGCGTCCGCGCCGAGATTCACGTCGTCAAACGTGATCGTCCCCGACACGCCGAGGACGGAAGTCGCGTCGTCGAGTGTGAGTTCCGCCACATTGGTGATGCTCGAGGTGGAACTGGCGCCGCTGACCGTCACGGTGTTCGCGCCCGCCGTCCACGACGTCTGAATTGCCAACGCCTTTCCGGAGGCGACGTCGATCGTGAAGTCACCCGTCGGGTTGATCAACGTCACCGTGCCGCTCTCATCGACGTCCATCACAGCCGTACCGCCGTCGAGCCCGATGTCGACGGTACCCACGAACGGCGATGTGCCGGTGATTAACAGCCGGTGCCCGCCGATGACCCAGTAGTTGGCGTTGGCCGCATCGTCAATGGCTGTTCGAATCTCGATCGTTTCGCCGGTCAGAGCGGGCGACACCAAGAAACCCGCCGTCCGCGCACCGGTTCCCGCGCCTTGGACTTTCACCTCGCCGCCATTGGCTTCGATTACGACGTTGCCGGTGCTATTGCCGAGGATGATCTTGGTGTTCGCGTTCAGAAAATCGATCGTGCCCGTGAACGACGCTGCGTTGATGCCCGCGATCGTCTTGCCGGTGTAGGCACCGTCGACGGTCACCGTGTAGTTGCCGGTCCAGTGCAACACCGTGTCATCCGCAGTCGCCAGCGTGGAGAGATTCGCGTTCGCCGTGACCAGCACGTCGGCACCCGATGCCGTCGACACCCCCAACCCCAGGACCACGACCAATCCAACAAACGAACCCAGTAGCAATCGAACGGCCATCGCAGACTCTCCTTACGATGCACGCGCCGTTCTCACGACGGACGGACTCCGAATCCCCGTCCAGTCGCCCTCGGCGCACCCGCTCCTGCTATCGGCATCTGCGACCAAGGGCGTTCGTTACATGTCCGAACCGCCCGCGTCCGAGAATCACGGTCGCGCAGAAAACTCCCCCAGCGTCCGAAGGGCGATGTCCTTCCGCTCGCGCAACCGCTCCAGAAACCAGTACTTATGCCCAGCGCCGAACGTGATCAGGAACCGCTTCCCCTGCCCCGCGTGTCGGTCCAATGCCGCCGCAATCAACGCATAGTGCCCAGCGTTTATGTTGTCCCAGCCCCCAGCCCCCAGGTCATCGTTGAACAACCGATTGTACGGCTCGAGCCCTTCCTTAATGATCGCGTCGTACCGATCGGTGTGAATCAACAGCGGATCCTCGCCCAGTCGCTCCTTTTCAAGCAACGCGTCAGCCCGTTCATCAGCCCGGGACATCTCCGCGTAGTCCTCCGGCCTATCCGTCTTGTAGGAAGCCATTTTCTTCCGTCGCGCGTCCGCCATCGGCTTGGTCCACGCCGCACACGGGACGATCTCGAAGTCCATCTCGCGCGTCAGTGGAAAAACCGCGTCCACGTACTCCGGGAACATCTTCACGCGCGGCTCTTCAATAACGCCAGTCTCGCGAAACTCCCGCTCTGCCCGGTCCAGCCGATCCGGCGGAATCTCGCACAGAATGTAGTCCGGGTCGATCGCCCGCACGAACTCCTTGACGCGCTCAATGTCGTACAGTGCGTTCGTCCGGTGTCCACCGTGAATCATCCCCATCACGATGACTTCATTCTTCGCCCCACCCGCGCAGCCGGCGATCAAGACACACGCCCAGCCAGCAACCAAACCACCAACCATCCGCATAACAACACTCCACCTTTGTTGAGCCCGCCAGCCAAAGACCCGCGCACCGCCCCGATCCGATGTCAACACGCCCCCCGTCATCCCCACCCACCTCCGTCATTCCCAGCGCAGCGAGGAATCTAGCCGGAAGGGCTACCGCTCACCCATCCACAGATTCGTCTGCGGCGAGCCAAAACGGTGACCGCCTGCAAGATCGCCGATACACTGTGCGTGTCGCACTCAGCGACCCACCGAAAGGACTCAGACGATGAACGTGCTCCGTGTTCTCACCGTACTCTCGTGCATCGCGCTCGCATGGTCGCTTGGCGCATGCACGCATCCTCCAAACACCAGCAGCGACATGCCCGACGAATCGACCAGCGGCGACCTCATCGTCGACGGCGTGACACGCACCTTCGGCGCAGAAACGCGCAACATCACCGGCAACGTCATCGTACGCAATGGCGGCGCGTTAATCCTAAACGGCACCACGCTCAACATCATCGAGAGCTTCGAGGAGGAGTTCACGATTCTCATCACCGGCAACAGCCGCCTCACCGCAACCGACGCAACAATACAAGCAGTCGGCCACCAAACCGCAATGATCGCCGAACCCAAAGACGGCGCCAGCCCGACGCTCACCTTCACCAACACAACATTCACTTTCCACGCAGGCCTAAGGCCATTCGGCAATACGGTCGTGACAGCCACGAATTCCAGCATAGAAGAGGTGCAAGTCCACGACCAAGCCGTCGTCACGATATCGGGCGGGGAGGGGCTTTATCCGGTGCTGTTCTTCGTAGATCTCGACGCAGAGTTGATCGGCTTGATCGATGGCGAAGGCGTCACACGCACGGTTCAGACTCCGGGCGGCTGGTCATTGACTATTGAAGATGCGTGCGTCGACGGATATCAAATCGATGTCGTCGGTGACTCAACGGTGACACTCACCGACTGCGCAGCCATCACCGCGTCCATGCATACTTCCGGTGAATTGGGCTCTGTCGAAGTGCGGATCGCGAACGTCACCACGGTAGGCCGCGCTTCCGGCGAGATTGTCGGCTTGGGTCCGGAGATCATCTACCAAGACAGTGCGATTGACCTGTTCAACGTCTACCTCGCCGGGAGCGACGAGGTGCGTCTCGTGGGCGGAGTCGTAAACGAAGCCAATACCGAAGATTCCTCCACGCTCACCATCGAGAACTGCACCGTCGAATACAACCTCTTGCAGGCCTACGACCAATCGACACTCGTCATCGAGAACTGCGACATCGTCGCCGGCAGCTCGACGCCGCCATCGCTCACCGCCGAAAGCGATAGCCACATCGTCGTCCGCAACAGCGACGTCGCCCGCCTCGAAGCGCAGGCCCTCGACAGCGCCCGCATCGACTTCTTCAATGTGACCAACCTCGACACCGAGCTCCTCTCCGTCCAGGACGCCGGCGCAATCCTCGTCGACAACCGGCAAGTCCGCTGAGCGACGCGACCGATCCACAAAGCTCGCCCCCAAAAAAGAGGACGCGGGGCGGGCACGATGCCCACCCCACGTTTCGGAGGATCCAGTACTAGCGGATGCTACCAATGGCGTCGGCCGCCACGGTAATGGTTGCGGGAGTGGTGCCCGCGACTTCGATCTTGTCCGTCTGATCCGCGCCGACCAGGAAGGTCTGGTCCTGATTGGCGTCGCCGTGCAGAACGTCGACGACAAACGTACCGGCTGCGTCCGGCGACGCCTGGTAGATGAAGGTGGCGAGGTAGGCCATACGCTCTGTGGTGACCTCGCCTGCGAACAGGCCGCTGAGCATTTGTGCGTTGTCTACGTTGAAGGCGTCGAACGCGTCGTCCGCGGCCGTGAAGACGGAGTCCTTGCGGTCCTCGATCGTGATGTCAACGAGATCAAGAGAGCCGGCGCGACCGCCGCTCACCGCTGCGTGCAACTGATAAGCCCTGAAGTTCGGCAGCGCCGCGTCCATGAAGACGTGCACCCGAATCTCGGCGCCGGGCTTGGTCTCGGCGGCCTCTGGAGTCGCCACAAGCGTCACCCTGCCAACGACGTTTGGTTCGGGTGAAAACTCGGGCGACGGCCCACACGAGCAGGCATTGTCGCCGGCGAAGCAGGTCAATGCGTGCAGTGCATCCGCGAGACTGCAGAAGCCGTCCGGCGCGCAATCGCCGAGAGGTCCACCGGCGTCGATGTTGATGGTGTCGCAGACGTTGTCGCCGGCGAAGCAGGTCAATGCGAGCAGCGCGTCAGCTAGGCTGCAGAAGTTGTCTAGACCGCAGTCGCCAAGTGGGCCGCCCATGTCTGACGGTTTCAGCTTGGCTACGCCGCTGCAAACCCCCGCGTTGCACTCCCACCATGTGCAGACATCATCGGTCACGCCGTCACCGAGGACGTCAGCGCACTCCGCGGCCGTTCCGCCCGGACACAGCCCGGCCGGCGGCGCGTCACCGCCGGG
>JAJDDU010000268.1 GCA_029260155.1 Phycisphaerae bacterium
TTCCCAAGTATTCTCGCATCGACCGTTCATCAGGACATCGCCGTCACGATTCAAGATGCACACTTGAACACCATTCTGGTGGTAGTCCAAACCTACGAAAATCGGTAAACTCTCCATGTCTGTTGCTCCTCTTAGATGGGACAATGAACCAACCCGTCTATTATGCGCAGGAGCAACAGACTTTCATCCCCATCTCCGGGCACCTGCCAAACTCATGCGAAGCGCGCAGGTCGTATCCGCAGGATCTACAAACACCCGGCTGCGACCAGGTTCTAGGTGCGATGAACCGCGCGACCAGTCCCGCCACGATGAAGGCGCCGCCCGACCACAGCATCAGCTTGATCTCGTTCCCGACGAAGGGGGCAATCAAGACAATGAAGATCATCACCGGGTAGACCAGGATCGGCTTGGCGTACGACAAGTCCCTGTCAATCAACAACGGCGCAACGGCAAACGCGCACGCGAATCCCACAAGCAGCCCCATTCCAGCGGATAGCAGAAGCGCCGGTGAGATCATTCTGGGAAACGCCGTCGGCGCGGCGACGTACCCGAGCATCCCCAGGGCACACCCTGAGAGGACACAAAAGCCCGCAGTGCGAGCAGGATCATACGGAAAGCCCCGCATCTGTTCGGGATGATCCTGCGGGAGAACGTCCATGCCTAGCTTCCTCGGCAGCTGCTGGCTTTTGCCACAACCTGCAGATGCGAAGCCCGACCAATGGCGGCCTCATCGCGATGAAGCGATTTTTCGATCTTCATCCAACGGCGGCGGTCTTGGGAGTCTTCGAGAATGTGACGGTAGTGACGCATCGGCAACACCGTCTTGCCGATCATGTCGAGGACTTCGTACCCCGCGCTCGTCAGTAGCTTGCGCGTTTGCGATGGCGTGTAGGTGTGGATCGGGAAACGTTCCGCATGGTCGCGCGTCAGCCACTTCGTACGCCCCGTGCGGAGGAGGTCTTCCATCGCCTGCGGGTCGGCCTTGCTGAGATAGAATTCCAGTGCGCAGAGGCGGTTGTCAAACGTCGCGATCAAAAGACCGTCAGGCGTCAGGACGCGCCGAATCTCCTTGAGTGCCTTGGCGGGAGATTTGGAACAGCCGATGGGATCGCCCATCGCGAGCGCCAGTCCGAATTGCCCCGCCGGCAGCTCAGCGAGGTCGCACAAGTCCGCTTGGACGAACGACGCGCCCGCATCACCCGACTCCGCCAGCTTCGTATCCGCTTGGTCGAGCATCGCTCGGCTGATGTCGACGCAGGTCACCGTGTATCCGCTCTTGGAGAGCTTGGCTGCCCACTTTCCGGTCCCACAGCCGAGGTCAAGGACCGGGACGCGCTGATTGGTCGGCAGATGAGGCTTAATGTGGTCCCACGTGATAGCATCGTGCCACCGCCAGTACTGGTCCTCGTAACTGTGATCGTACTTGCCCGCCACGCGGTCGTGGTACTTCTCGACGGACTGCTTGGGTCGCTTGGCCATGCCACGATTGTAGTGCAAATCATCTTCGTGGGGACCACCGGGGACGGGGCGTTCCGGTCCTCGGCGGACGCAGCTGACGTAATATCGGGCTCCTCACGCTTCGAACGCGAAGGCGAGCGCAGCACCCGAAATCGTCGATAGACATACGGAATCTGAAATCCGGGCGGCATTCATTTCGGAATCGACCCCAGCGTATGCGCAAGAGAGGGAAAACACAGCAACACCTCACGACCCGACGAGCGTTCAGTCTCGTCGAGTTGGTGATCACGATCGTCATCATCGCGATCATCGCTGGGATCGCTATCCCGAGGCTAAGCGCGGCGTCGAACTGCGGTAGTGACGTGACGCTCGTCGCCGATCTGTCGGTATTCCGCAAGGCGATACAGCTCTATTACGCCGAGCATGAGAGTGCCTACCCAACCGACGACAAGAGTCTTGCGGAGCAGATGACTCTCTACACCGATGCGGATGGCAACACGAGCCCGACCAAGACGTCCACGCATGTGTACGGACCGTACTTGGCCTCGATTCCGGCGCTTCCCGTGGGCAAGTACAAGGGCTTGACCAAGATCAAGGACGGCTCGAACCCGGGCAGCAAGAAGGGCGGTTGGTGGTACTTCAAGAAAACTGGCGAGATTCGGGCCAATCTCAAGAACGATCAGGTGGACTCCTCCGGCACACCCTATAACAGCTACTAACGCGTGAGACCGTAAGCCCCCGCGCATCGGGCAGGGCCAGGGCTTGCCTCGCGGGTGTCCACGGTGGGCCTCTCCTGCGAATCTCGCCCGGCGTCGTCACGATGCCACGGATTCCAGCCTCATTCTGCAGCGATTAATACAGGTTGCCGAACATCTCAGTCCCGCTAGAATGGCCCATGACGCCGCCGTCCTGGGCTCCAGGCCCGATGGCGCAGGCACAAGTGGAGAGGTGGCTGAGCGGCTGAAAGCAACGGTTTGCTAAACCGTCGTACTGGGTCACACCGGTACCGGGGGTTCGAATCCCCCCCTCTCCGTTTTCCCCGTCAGTAGGCGACTGTGAGTGATATGATTCGTCACTAACAACCGTCTTATTCGAGACTTGCGCGACGCCGTGAGATCCGCCCATCCTACCGGCGTCGCCGATGTTCCGCCCGTGGCCGCCACCGCCCGGCAAGGCTCGCCGTCTGTTCATCCCGCATCGACTGTGTGTACCGATCTATCGTGAGTGTGATTGTCGCGTGCCGAGTGCTGCAGAGTTTGTGCGTGATGCGATGGCCGCCGAAATCGGTCTTACTCTTCCCGAGCAGCTCGGATCAACATTCGGCATCGTGAGCGATGCGATGGCCTTGCCGACTCTGAACTGAAGCCAGCAGAAGCCGAAGATCCGGCATTCCTCGGCGGCATGCTGGCCGCTCCGCCGTGCCAACCGATCTCCGCCTACAACACCCATATCGTTGCCAACGGCGGATCGCTGCTCACCTCGGCCGGATGTGAAAAGTGCCACACCGCGGCACTTCTCAGCTTGCAGGGCGATGCGAAGCTCTGCTCGGGTCAATTGCTACACGACATTCTAGCAGCCGGCGTGCCCGGCATCGAGGATGGGCTTGTAACGCAATCCCAGTTCCGCACCGCGTCGCTGTGGGCCTTGAGCCAAATGGCTCCACGCCGGCGAAGCGTCGGTCGTTTGAGATGCCTACTTGGGTCTGTCACAGGCAGATCGTGACGCCGCAGGCGCTCTTGGAATCGCTCCAGGCGCCTGAAGCCGAGTCCACATTCGAATAGGGTCCCACACCTTGGCCACGCCGCCCAAACGGTCGCCCGTCTGGGGGTGCGCGTTTCCAATGCAGGCAGATTGGGGACACTCTTCACTTTCTTCAGTGGTTTGCGTATAGTCATGACAGTTGAGCGTTGCCGTGGTGTCATGGCCGATGAAGAACGCATGATGGATCCAAGAAAGACGCTGACGAAGTTACGCTGACCCTGCCCTCCCACGCGCCGGCTGGAGTCGGCGCGTGTGTTTCATTGAATCCGTGATGGGATTTCCAAGGTCGCCGCCGTCGGCTCGGTGATGGAAAATGTCCGACGTGCCGATGTTGATGATCGAGGCTGTGCGATGAGTCTGGACCTGAAATTAGTACGCAATATTGGGATTGCCGCCCATATCGACGCCGGCAAGACCACCACCACCGAGCGAATCCTGTTCTACACCGGGCGGACGCATCGCATGGGGGAGGTCGACGATGGCACGACCACCACCGATTTCGATGGGCAGGAGCAGGAACGCGGGATCACGATCTACTCAGCCGCGGTGAGCTGCCCTTGGAAGGGGCACACGATCAATCTGATCGACACCCCCGGGCACGTCGACTTCACGGCCGAAGTGGAGCGGTCACTCCGCG
>JAJDDU010000269.1 GCA_029260155.1 Phycisphaerae bacterium
ATCGCGCCGCCGATGAAAGCACCTTCGTCATCCACGACGTCGACCGTGATCGCGCTGCCGCAGTCGACGACCACGCAGGCTTGCTTGTTCTTGTCGAACGCAGCGGCTGCGTTGCAGATGCGGTCGACGCCGACCAATTCCGGCGCGTCGACGGACACGGAGATGGGTAAGGGGATCTGCCTGCCGACCACGAGGGGCTGGAGGTTCAAGTTCGTTTCGACCCATTCGCAAAGACAATCGAGTGTGGCGGGCACGACCGAAGCGATGGCAACGGCTGAAAGGAAGTCGCTACCGCCTTGGGCTGCGAATTGTTTGAGGGCGGCACCGACGTCGTCTACCTTGTTGCCGGCGAATGTTTGAAGTTCTTGCACGCGGTCGTCGGACCACAGGCCACACGTGACCGATGAGTTTCCGATTTCGACGAGGGCGACCGGCGCCGTCTCGGGTAAGTCCGACTTGTCAGTGATCTTGTCATTGGGTGCGATCATGGCGTTTGTCCCAAGTGCGGGGGAATGCGTCGGATCACTTCCGGCTGGGGTGGTGCCGGTTTTTCGTCGTCGACGAGTTTCCACATTTGCTCCGCCACGGCATCGAGCCCGATGTGGGCGGCGGCGCTGATGGCCGTTACTTCTTTTCCGAGTTCGGCGCGAAACTCTTTGAGCGCTTCTTCATCGGGATCGAGATCGATCTTGTTGGCGACGATCATCTCGCGTTTTTCGGCGAGGATGGGGCTGAACTTGGTCAGCTCTCCCCGGATGATGCGGTACGCTTCGATCGGGGTCGGTCCGCCGTCCAATGGGTTGATGTCGACCATGTGAACGATGACGCGGGTGCGCTCGATGTGTCTTAGGAATTCGTCTCCCAAGCCGGTGCCCTCGTGGGCGCCTTCGATCAATCCGGGGATGTCCGCCAGGACAATGCGTCTGTACCCGGTGAGTTCGGCGATGCCCAGTTGCGGGGCGAGTGTGGTGAACGGGTAGGGCGCAATCTTGGGTGTTGCTTTGGACATGGAAGATAGAAGCGTGCTCTTGCCGGCGTTTGGCAGACCGACGAGCCCGACGTCGGCGATCAGCTTGAGTTCGAGGCGGAGCTTACGTTCCTCTCCCGGCTCACCGGGCTCGATCTCGGTCGGCGCTTGATGAGTCGGTGTTGCAAATGACTTGTTGCCGCGCCCGCCCACGCCGCCTGCTGCGACGCAGACCCGCTCGCCGACGTCGGTGAGATCCTTGAGAAGCACATCAGTGTCACGGTCGTAGATGAGCGTTCCGGGCGGGAGTTGGATGACCACGTCCGCGCCGTCGTGTCCGGTGCGTTGCTGGCCTTCGCCGGGCCTGCCTTTGTCGGCGGACCAGTGGTAGGTTCCGGTGAAATCGAGGAGGGTCTCGACGCCCTCGGTTGCGACGACGTAGACGCTTCCTCCGCGTCCGCCGTTTCCTCCGGATGGCCCCCCCTTGGGACGATAGCGTTCGCGTACGAAGGCCGCACAGCCAGCCCCGCCGTCGCCGCCGTGCACATGGATTTCAGCTTGATCGACGAACATGAGAAAGGAGAGAGGAGAGAGGAGGCGTTGCAAGCCTCCCTCGCGAGATTTCCTACACTGATCGGCCGGGACGAGCAGAGACAAACGCCGGCTGCGCGTCGACGTTGGCTGATCTAAGTCCTGTCGACGGAAAGCACGACGTGTACGCGCCTGCCTTGGAATTCCACGAAGCCGTCGCGCAGTGCGAAGAGCGTGTCATCGCGTCCGCGGCCGACAAACTTACCGGGCAGGTGGGGCGTGCCGCACTGCCTGATTATGATCGTGCCGGTCGTGACAGCCTCCCCGCCGTAGCGCTTCACGCCGCGGAACTGCGGGTTGCTGTCGCGCCCGTTTCGGGTCGATCCCTGTCCTTTTTTATGTGCCACTAAACTAATCTCCGAAACCAGTGCCGAGACTATCCCGCGCGGGACGATGTCGGCTGCGCTGGTGTTTGCTATCGCATGACCCAAGCCTGCGTGGTTCTCACTGGCGCGGCTTCCAACCGCGTCCGTGTGTCGCCCGGGACATCGTAGCCAATGGCCAGTGTCTTGCGGACGAAGAAGAACATCGGATTTTCATCCGATGGCTGCACCGCGCGGTCGAACCGCGGGTTTCTGATCTTGGCTACCTCGCCCGACAATCCGCCGACGTAGACGGTGAACGCGTTTACGTCGTCTTCGAACTCGGGGAACACGATGATGGAGGTGCGGGCGTTGTCCTCGCCACGGAGGAGTGGCCCGTACATTTTCATCGGATCGACGCTGAAGGGGTAGGCTTTCTTGTGGCGTGTCAGGATTGCGTCGTTGACGCTCGGGCTGACGCCGAACCCGGCTTCGATGCGCTTCAGGTCGCCTGTTACGATGTCGAACGTCGGGTAGAACTCTGCTTCGTCACCGGTCGTGTT
This sequence comes from Phycisphaerae bacterium, assembly GCA_029260155.1. Lineage (GTDB taxonomy): Bacteria > Planctomycetota > Phycisphaerae > UBA1845 > UBA1845 > OFTM285. The sequence continues at coordinate 2,424 of JAJDDU010000269.1, forward strand.
GGTGGCGGTGTAGACGATGTACCAATAGGTGCTAGCGTGATCGTCGCCGGGAAGCGTTAGTGTGATGCGTTGCGGGTCGGAGTAGGTGAACTCGAGTTCCCAACTCGTGTGGGCAACGCTCGGTTCGGGCGCAGCGTGGGCGGCCCCGCAGGCGAGGTTGACCGCCAGACCCAGAATCATCAGCTTCACGTTCAAGCGCATCGCGGCAGGGTAACGAGCAAAAACCGCCCTGTCAACGTCGCGAATCGCGTTTTTGACGTGATGGGCATGTCGCCGCGCGGGTAACTGGTCGCGTTTTTGGGTGGATCGGGCGGGGAACAGGCCCGTTCGCGGGGGGTTGCAACCGGCTGGTGCCGAGACGACGATTAACGCAGTGCTGCAAGATGGGTTCGTTTCGTCAATACGGTGTGCTCGCGGTTGGGCGGAATCTGCGTTCCTGGGCTGGAATCGTGGTTTTGGGGTGCTTTGATTCGGGTTCGTTTTAGGCGGGTGTGGTCGCATGGGATGCTCCTTCTGTCGTGACGCGCGGGTCGGCCGTCGGGCGGGTTTGCGCGCATCGTCTCCGCACGGTAATAACTACGGAGCTGATCTGTGAATCGAGAGAAGAACGCAGCCACCCCTGTGCGCGGTCGAAAACAGTGCTTCGCCGGTTTGGGTGAGGGTTAGTGAGGTGCGTCGCGTGGTGGGAGCAAGTTGTGGGCGGCGTCGTGGAGCAGTGATTTTAGTAGGGATTTCGGTAAGGACTTGCCGGTGAGTTGCGGGGCGGACATGGCGTCGTATTGCTGGGGATCCAGCATCGCGAGGTCGGGATCGGCGATGGGCGACTGGCCGGTGTGGTCCGTTTCGAGCAATGTGCGTAACGCCCAGTAGCGCGAAGCGTACAGGTCAAACGCTCTCTCGTGGATCTGCGCTTGGTTTAGGTTGAGGGCTCCGTCGGCGTCGGCTGACAGATGATCGTCCTTGGCGACGATGTCGGAACCGAACAGTATTCGTCCGCGCCATTTTTCGAAGAACGCCACCAGTGCCGTGCGTGGGTGCTTGCTCAACTCGCGGACCATCCACTTGGTGGCGCTGGTGTCGAGATGTAGTTTCGGATGCCGCGTGAGGAGACCCGAGAGCGCGTCGAGATCCTCCGGCCAGCCGCCCATGTGGGCTGCGATGAATGGCACGTCGAAACGTTCCATCGCGGCTTCGAGCGAATCGTACTGGTCGTGTTTGGTGCCGTAGCGCCGCGCGTCGGTGTACTTGCTCGCGAACCATGTGTCGGGATCACCGATGTGAACCATGATGACCATGCCCAATCCCGCAGCGGCGCCCATCGATTCGAGAATGTGCGGGGCATCGATCCGCAGCGCGCCGGGTAGCCCCGCTTTCGCCTCCAAGTCGCGAGCGCGGGGGGCTGACCAGAACTTTGCGATGCGGACGCCTTGGCTGTGGAGACTCTCGATCCGCCGCGCGTACTGCGCTCCCAATTGATCGAGCGACGTTAGCTGCCGGTAGTTCGGGATCGCGATGAAACGCACTGCGTCGCCGAGCACCGCGCGCACGTCGTCCATGTCTTCTTCGGGCGTCATCGAGTACGTCAAGCCAACGCCATAGAGCTCGGCTGTTCGCTTGTAGATGACGGCGGCTTTGTCACCGCTGATGTGCGTGTGCACGTCGATGATTGGGAAGTCGTGTTGTGGCAGCTGTGTGGCTTCGGCGGCGTAATCCAGCCCGAGGCGATTCGCGGGATGTCGATCTGTTTTGCTCGTCATGGGTCTGTCTCGTGGAGACGCGTTACTGGGTGGCCCATCTCTTTGGCCATGGGCCACCCGCCATACGCCTCTCTTCATTGCGCCGGGCTGACGCGTTGCCATCATACTATGCAAACAACGGTTTGCGACCGTCCATTCGCCGAGCGTCGGCGACCTGGCCACGGTGCATCATCGGATGCAGCGCAAGAACGAGAAAACACGCTCCGACGGTGCCAAACATTTGCTCACGTCCCGGCGGGCAGTTCTTGGCGGGCTGGTCGAGGTCTTCGTCGGACAGTCCTTCCAGGAGGTCTAGAGTTCGCGCGCGGACCTTGTCGAATTCCTCGCGCACATCGTCCCACGGAAGGTACTTGCCCGCCTCTGCCACGGGCTCGGTGCCACCTGCGAACATGTCCTTCCATCCGATCAGCGGATTCTCTTCGCCGCCGATGATGTGGCTGACAATGTCGGCCTCTGAGTATGCGATGTGGCCGAGTACCCACAGCGGGTGATTTCCGCCCTTCGATGTCGGGTGTGTCAGGGGTGCGTCCTTCATGTCGTCGATGAGCCCGAACGTGAGGTTTTTGCTCGCGTCGAGGCTTGCTTTGATGAATTCTTTGGTCTTCATGTTGTTCTCCTTGTTCTTCTTCGGGAGCGAACACCCGCCCGGCCCCTGTTTCACTCTTTGTTGAGTACGTGTTCAACAATTCTTCAAAAAACCGCACGTCAGTGTAGCAGCGACAAGGCGGTGTTCACGACGCCGCGCATGGTCTTCTCGTCTGTTCCGGCTTTGGACATCACGTTCAGTCCTTGGGCTGTGTTGATGATGAAAGCGGCCAGATCCTTGGGGCGCAGGTCGCTTGTCAGTTCGCCGAGTTTTCGGGCGGCCTTTAGTTTTCGCTCGACTGCGTCTTGAAAATGCTTCATCGCGCGACGTGCCATATCGGCTACACCCTTGTTTTCTGCCGCGAATTCGATGAGCGTGTTGCCAACGAAGCAGCCCTTGCAATCGCCGGACGACATGTGGTCAGCCATGCCACGGAGCAGCGCCCTCACGTTTTCAAGCGGGGTTCCCGGTCCGTCCAGAACCTCGAACCCCTCGCTGAACACGGTGTCGCAGTAGAGGTCGAAGGCCCGGTCGTACAAAGCCTGCTTGTCACCGAAGGCGGCGTACATGCTCCCGGAATTGATGCCCATCGCGGACAACAAGTCATCGCAGGAAGCAGCTTCGTAACCCTTGCGCCAGAACACGTCCATGGCGGCTGCTAGGGCCTGTTTCTCATCGAATTCTCTCGGTCTGCCGCGTGCCATCTCCTTTCAGTATCGCACTTGTTGAACGCGTAGTCAAGAATGTTCGGCTATTTCTTGAAACCGTATTCCAGAATTCGGGAAGAGGAGGTTGGCGGTTGACGTTGCATTGTTACGATGAGCCCCGGCGTCCTGCGCGCACCACTAGTGTCTAAATGCGCTCTGACCCCAGATTCGGGGTTTGCGATTGGGGCGGGGGTCGGTAGAATGGCGATGGGGATCGCTTGACCTTGAAACATGACGGTAGACCGAATGACTGATCACGAATCCGCTTATCCACGCCATTACGCAGCGGCCATCCGGGCGCTGATACGCTTTGCCCTTGTCATGCTGGTGGTCGGGTTGCTGAGCGGTATCGCCTACCAGGAATCGTCGAAGAAACTGAGCGACGCGAGCGGCGTTGGGCATTGGGATGCGGCGCTGCCGTTGGCGTTGGTTCATGGGCACATCATCCTTACCGGTGTGTTGCTGCCCGTCGCGATGGCCTGCATGTTGCATTTGTCACGTCTGTGCGGCGGTGCTGCGGTTAGCACACGGGCGTTGAAATGGGTTGTGTGGACTTACCTCCCCTTCCTCACCGTCTCCCTCTGCCTGATGCTTTACAAGGGGTATCACATTCTGCTGGCCGTTCGCGCCGGCGTGACGGATATGGCGGAGATCAACGCCGGTTTCTTCGCGGGCAGCAAAGCGCTGCGACACGCAGTCTACGGGCTTTCCCACGCCGGGATGGCGTTTGGGCTGTGCCTGTTCGCGTGGTGCGTGTGGCGAAGCCTCAAGGTCCGCAGCCAGTCGACGTAGTACTGCGGCACACCTCGAATGATGGGTAGGAGTGCCACTGGCAGCAAGCTGCCGGTGGCACCTGTCAACACACGGTTGTCGAAGTACTGGTGCGGATTCCGTGGGCACCGAAGTTGAGGATCATTTCGCCGACGCGTTCAAGCGTTTGTCATGGCTGGGGATTGGTCGACGAGTTGGGCGAGTTCGCGGCCATCGGCGCGGCCGGTGAGCTCGGACATCAGCCCGCCCATGAGGAAGCGTCGCTTGCGGTCCGGCGCGGGGAAGCTCAGACCTTCGGCGTGGTGAACGGCCGCGATGAGTTGCTCCCCCAGTTGCCCCGTATTCAGCAAGGGTCCGCCGATCGAATCGAGTGCGTCGTGCGCAGAAAGCGCGGCAGGGTCGTCGTCGGCGCCGGACGGCAGCATTCTCGTCAGCACTATGCAGACGCCGGATCGGGAAATCCGGCGCTCTGTAAACGCACGGAATACCATGAAGATGTCGTCATCGGCGAGCATGGCGGGATTCAGTCCAGCGCGGAGCCAGCCCCTGAACCGCTGAATGAGCACGACCGCGGCAAACGTGGGATCGACGTCGAGTTCATCAACAAGGCGGTCGAAGAGATCTGCGCGCGGTGAGATGCACAACGGAACAATCACGTCCGCGGGCAGGCACATTTTTTGATACCGGCTGAGACGATCCCAGACACGCTCGGGGAGGCCGGCACGGATGCGGTCGAGCCTATCTGCGGTGATGGCCATGGGGGGTAGGTCGGTGTCGGGGTACATGCGTTCGGCGCCCGGGAGGATGCGCTCGAAACCGTTCGTGCCATCCTTGTTGGCTTGCCGAGTCTCCGGGGGAATGCCCTGGGTGGCTTCTTTGGCGCGGATGACTAGTTCTTCGCAGGCGGTGCGGGTGTCGTCCTCTCCGCCCCATACGACGACAAGGGCATCACGATCTTCGGCTTTTGTACGTCTGCGGAGCACTTTCCAATCACGCACAGTCAGGAGTTCCGACGCGGTGTCGGAGTGTACAATGTTGGGCAGCGTCATCAGGCAAGCGATGACGCGCACGCGGTCGGAGAGTTCTTTTGCGAAGGTGGTGTGCTCCTGCGTGGGATGGTTGAGCAACCCTGCGAATCCTTCGAGCACGACGCACTTAACACAGTGGCCTAGCTTCTGCACGCGTCGGATCGGTTGATAGCGGGTCTTGATCACGGCGGATGTGACATCGTGGGTGGAAGCTTGAAACGTCTCGGGCGTTACGCCGCGTTCGTGAAGCAACACGCGAATCCGTAGTAAGGAACACTGGCGCATGGCTTCGTTGTAGACGAGTAGCGGGATGCGGGTGATTTGCGGCACGCCTTTGATCTCGATGCGTGTTCCGCCGGTAACGCTGACGTTGACGTCCTGACGGGCGGCGCCGTAGCCGGTACGGACTTTTCCGGTACTGCGACACAATCTGCGAATGACTTCGCAGACCTCGGCCATCTCGTCGGGCGTGTTCATGTCTGGCTCTGTGACGACCTCGATGAGCGGCATGCCGAGACGGTCGGTCAGCAGGACGCGTTCGTGGCCACGGTCGGAGACCTCCCGACAAGAGTCTTCCTCGATGGACAGTTGGCGGATGCCGATGTTGCGGCCGTTGTAAGGGATCGACCCTTCGACGCCGAGAATGGCGGTTCGCTGAAAGCCGGCGGGGATGGAGCCGTCGAGATACTGCTTTCTGGCGATGTGGATTTCGCCCACGATGTTGAGGTTGTTGAGCATTGCGATTTCGAGGGCGATGTCGATTGCGCGTTCGTCGGGGAAAAACGGTGGGGTGTCGTCGATGTCATAGGTACACACCGTTTTGTGATGGATGCGGTAGTGGATGTTCTTGCGCGTTTTCTTTTCCATCAGGGCGGTGCCGTCGTATTCGCCTAGTTCGGAGAGCGTCGGGCGCATGTGTCGGAGGACTTCGGCATCGTAGGCGTCGCTGTATTGACCTGCCGGGCAGCGGCAGAACAGCTTGCGATGGGTGAGGAGCTGCTGGTGGACCTCGAGCCCGCACCTCAGCCCGACGGCAGCGTAGTCGTCGGCGGTCATCTCGGAGAACGGTTTGAATGGCGGCGTCATGCGGTCAGAATCTCCTCGGTCGGCAAACGAGTGGAGAGTGTACGTTCAGCTTTGGTCGCGGGCAATCGGCGGGTCGATCAATCAGTCGCTAAGCGGCGACCAGGAGGGAAACGCTCCCCTGCGGGTCGCCGCTAAACGGGCTGGATGATGCAACCCGTCCTTTGAGGCGTGACAAATCGCTAGGCATCGAGGTACAGGCGATACTCGTGGGGGTGCGGTCGGGTGGCAATCTCCCGGACGTCGGTGCGTCGCCTGATGTTGATCCAATCGTTGATAAACGCTTGCGGGAACACTTGGCCGCGGGTGAGAAACGCGTTGTCGGCTTCGAGGGCATCGAGGGCGTCGCCGAGTGTTTGCGGAAGACGCGTTATCTTGCTGAGGAACTCGTCGCTTTCCTTGGCGATGTCGACGTCGAAGGGACCGAAGTGGCCGGCGGTGACGTCGGTCTTGGCTTCGATGCCGTCGAGCCCGGCCATCAGCATTGCGGCGAGGGTCGCGTAGATGTTGCCCGTGGCATCCGGAGGACGGTATTCGATGCGTTTTTCCTGTGGCGCGACGGCGTAGCGTGGCACGCGAATGGCGGCGGATCGATTGGCGAGCGAGAAGAACAGATGCACGGGCGCTTCGAATCCCGGTACTAGGCGTTTGAAGGCGTTGGTCGAGGGGTTGGTCAGTCCGGTGAGGGCGCCGCCGTGGTTGAGGAGGCCTGCGACGTAGTGCAATGCGGTGTCACTCAGGTTTGCGTAGTTCTTTTGATCTGGATCGTGGAATAGCGGCTGCCCCTTTCGGTCGAGTTTCTGGTGGACGTGCATTCCGTTGCCTGCTTCGCCGTAGATGGGCTTTGGCATGAATGTGGCGATTTTTCCGTGCCGGCGAGCGACGTTTTTTGCGACATACTTGACGAGCATGGCTTGGTCGGCTGCCTTGACCAGTGGTGCGAGTTCGACTTCGAGTTCGCATTGTCCTGCAGCGCCGACTTCGTGATGGTGGTATCGCACGGCTACGCCCATTTCGCCGAGGAGTATGGCTATCTCGGAACGCATGTCGTGAAGTTGATCGGCCGGTGGCATGCGCAAGTATCCGCCTCTTGTCGGGATGGCGGGCGCGGTTCCGTCGGAGTCGACTTCGGCTGAACGCACGGTAACGCGGGTGTCATAGGGGTCGTTCTTGACGTCGAGCCGGTCGAAGATGTTGAATTCGAATTCGGGGGCCATGAGCGCTTCGTCGGCGATGCCGGAGGCGCGCATGTATGCGACGGCGCGGCGAGCCATGGTGCGTGGGTCTTCTGCGAACGGTTCGGCGGTATCGGCTGTGACCGTTCCGCAAATGAAGCTGAGCGTCGGTTTTTCCCAGAACGGGTCCAGGAACGCGGTTTCGGGTTCGGGGCGGGCGGCGACATCACCGCTCTCGACTGTGCCAAATCCCGAACCCGATGAGCCATCGTACCCTACGCCGTGCTCGAAGAGTCGCTGCGTGAACGTTCGGGCCGGCATGGTGATGTGCAACCACTGACCGCGGATGCCGGCGACCTTCAGGTCGATCATCTCTATGTCGTGGTCTGCAATGTACTTAAGTGCGTCCTCGGCTGAGTCGAACATCGCGTTGTCTCCGCGGTCCCGGGTTGTTAATCTCGCCTGCGGCGGACCGGCAGAACGCTTTGTAGCACATTGCGTGCCGGACGAGGTGAGCGCTCCCCTGCGGGTCGCCGCTGAGCGGGCGCGGGAGACGCCGCCGCGGCGGGCGACGATCGGACAATACCATACGGTTTTGAAGTGAACCTGTGACAACTTCTTACAGGGGCTTGGCTTACAATCCCACGTGTTCGAGCGAGCCGTGGGATTTGTCCCACGCGGACGCCCGCGCGGGTTGAAACCCGCGGCTCGCCGCGTGGTCTGACCTGTGAGTCCAGTTTGTTTTTCAGGATGATAGCCAAATGAGGAAGCGAATGTTGTTGGGCGGCGCGTACGCGCTGATCATGGTTCCCGCCGTTGTGATGCCGCCGGCGCAAGCGACTGCGGGCGATGCGCTCAAGCCAATCACCAGTGTTGAGGGGATCACCGAGTTCGTCCTCGACAACGGGTTGCGGGTGTTGCTATTCCCCGATTCGTCGAAGCAGACGGTGACGGTGAACATCACTTACCTTGTGGGTTCACGTCACGAGGGGCGTGGTGAGACGGGGATGGCCCACTTGCTGGAGCACATGGTCTTCAAGGGCACGCCGACGCACGATGACATCTGGAAGGCACTCGAAGATCACGGTGCACGGTTTAACGGCACGACTTGGCTGGACCGTACGAACTACTACGAGACGCTCCCGACGACCGAACCCGGCAATCTTGAGTGGGCCCTGCGGATGGAAGCGGACCGCATGGTGAACAGCAAGATCTCGCAGGAGGATCTGAGCACGGAGTTTTCCGTCGTTCGCAATGAGTTCGAGATGGGCGAGAATAGTCCGATCGGCGTCTTGTGGCAGCGGATGGTCTCGGCTGCGTTCATTTGGCACAACTACGGCAAGTCCACGATCGGTTCGAAGAGTGACATCGAACGCGTTCCGGCATCGACGCTTAAGAAGTTCTACAAGAACTACTATCAGCCCGACAACGCGATGCTGGTGGTGGCCGGCGACTTCAAACCGGCGGAGACGCTTGAGCTGGTTCAAAAGCACTTCGGCGTGATACCGCGTCCGGCGCGCACGCTGGACGCCACGTACACGATCGAGCCCATTCAGGATGGTGCTCGTCATGTGGAGCTTCGTCGGGTGGGCGACGTGTCCGCGTGTGGCACGGTGTATCATATCTGCGCTGCGTCACACCCGGACTATGCGGCGATCGAGGTTATTCAGAACATCCTGACTGAAGAGCCGTCGGGTCGGTTGTACAAGGCGCTGGTCGAGTCGGGCATGGCTGCGAACGTATTCGGGTACGCGTTCGGGTTGAATGAGCCTGGCTTTGTCTTGAACATGGCGCAGGTGCGGCTACAAGACCCGGTCGATCCGGTTCTGGCGAAGATGTTCGAAGTGGTCGAGGGCATGGGTGAAAACCCGATCACCGACGAAGAGGTCAAACGCGCGAAGACGCGATTGCTCAAGAACATCGACTTGGCACTCAAGAGCAGTGGTAGAATCGGCGTGGAATTGAGTGAGTGGGCGGCCGCCGGCGATTGGCGGTTGTTCTTCCTGCATCGCGACCGCCTTGAGAAGATGACGACGGCGCACGTACGTCGCGCGGCGGCGCACTATTTCAAGGCGACCAACCGGACGAGCGGCACGTTTTATCCGGAGGACGACAACGATCGGACGGAGGTGCCGGACACGCCGAACGTATTGGCACTCGTTCGCGACTACGAGGGTAAGGCAGCGCTGTCGGAAGGCGAGGAGTTTAAGGCCACGCCCGAGAACATCGAGAGTCGCGTCGCGCGCAAGACGCTCGCGGGCGGGATCAAAGCAGCGTTCCTTTCCAAAGAGACGCGCGGCGACGAGGTGAGCGCGGTGATGACGCTGCGTTTCGGTAGCGAGGGGGACATCAGCGGGCGACAGGTTGCCTTGGGGTTGGTGCCGCAGATGCTGAATCGCGGCACGAAAACTCAATCTTACCAGCAGATTCAGGACAGGTTGGACGAACTCAAAGCCACGGTGAGTTTCCGCGGGGAAGACGGCTCGCTCCACGTGCGTGTGAAGACCGACCGCGAGAACTTGCCGGCCGTCGTCGCGCTGGTCGGTGAGATGCTGAAGGAGCCGACGTTTCCGACCGACGAGTTCGAGGTGGTTAAGAAGGAGAACTTGGCAGCGCTCGAACAGCAGCTGTCCGAGCCCCAGGCGCTGGCGTTCACCAAGATCAGGCGGCACATGAGCCCCTATCCGAAAGATAATGTGCGATACGTTCCGACGCTGCCTGAATCGGTCGAGCGACTGAAGGCTGTCGACGTTGACGATTTGCGGGCGGTCCACAAAGCGCTGTACGGAGCCAGCGATGCGTGCGTCACCGTCGTGGGCGACTTTGACGAAACTGCGGTTTCGGCTGCGGTCGAGAAATCTCTGGGGGCTTGGAAGTCACCCAAGGCGTTTAAGCGTATCACGAGCGAATTCCGCGGTGACGTGGTGGGCGGCGAGGACACCATCCTGACGCCGGACAAGAAGAACGCGATGGTTGCGTGTGCGATCAATATCGAGATGCGCGACGACGATCCCGAGTATCCGGCGCTGCACATCGCGAACTATGTGTTGGGCGCAAGCGCGAAGTCACGTTTGTTGGAGCGGATGCGTCAGAAGGAAGGAATGTCGTACGGCGCGGGGTCGGGGTTCATGGCTGACACTGAGGATCGTAACGCTTTCTTCTTCGGTTATGGGATCTGTTCGCCGGACAACGCCAATAAGGCCTTCGACTCGATGCTCGATGAGATCAATATCCTGGTGCGCGACGGGATCGGCTCGGAGGAGCTGACGGGGTCGAAGGCGAGTTATGCGTTGCAGACCAAGAACAAGCTGGCCAACGACAGTACCGTCGCCCGCATGCTCAATGAGGGACTTCACTTGGACCGGACCATGGCATTCCAAAAGAAGCTCTACGATGATGTTGAGAACGTGACGCCGACACAGATTCAAAGGGCTTTGCAGAAGCACCTTAGGCTGGGCCGCATGATCAAGGTCAAGGCCGGCGACCTCAAGGCGGACACGGTGGACTAGTCCGTCGAGCGGAAACGCACGTGCACGCCGGCGCTGACGCAGCGCCGGCGTGCTTTTTTTGTGCGCTTGCTGAGAAAACAATGGACGCGAACGGCGGGCTTGGCGATCCATCGGAAATCTGCGAAAATGAACGCAACATGATCGTCATTCAGAACATTGGTCAACTTGCGATGCCGGGTGGTCGAGTCGCGGGAGACGGCGGACAGGGGTCGCACTGCGGGGTTGATGTGCTTCGCGACGCTTGGCTGCGGATCGAGGGCGATCGGATTGCGTCGTTCGGGGATGGGGGCGCACCGGCCACGGCGGCCGGCGACGAAATCATCGACGCCGGCGGCAAATGCGTCGTGCCGGGGCTGATCGATTGTCACACGCACACCGTCTTCGCGGGATCGCGCGAGGGTGAATTCGTCAAGCGCATCGAGGGTAAGAGCTACGCTCAGATCGCAGAAGAAGGTGGCGGCATCAAGACGAGCGTCAAGGCGGTGCGCGAGGCCAGCGAGGACGAACTCGTCGCCCTTGCGCTGCCGCGCCTCAATCGCATGCTCGCGGGCGGTGTCACCACGGTGGAGATCAAGAGCGGCTATGGCCTTAGCGCTGTCGACGAGCTGAAAATGCTGCGCGCCGTCAAGAAGCTCAACCAAATGCAACCCGTCGAGCTTGTCGGGACGTTTCTGGGCGCTCACACGGTCCCGGCTGAGTACACCGACCGCCGCGACGACTACATCGACCTCGCATGCAGCGACGAACTCATGGGATGCGTGGCGCGTGAGGGGCTGGCTGAGTTCTGCGATGTCTTTACCGAACGGACGGCGTTCACCGTTGACGAGTCGCGACGCATTCTGCTCAAAGCTAAGGAGTACGGCCTGACGCCCAAACTGCACGCCGATCAGATCACGCAGATCGGCGCATCGCGTTTGGCGGCGGAGGTCGGGGCGATATCGGCGGACCACTTGGAGACGATTGACGACGGCGGGATCGACGCGATGAAAGAAGCGGGCGTCATCGCGGTATTGCTCCCCGGCTGCTCGTGGTTCCTCGGGGTTGAGCAAGCTCCCGCGCGCAAGATCATCGACGCCGGACTCCCGGTCGCGCTTGCTACGGACTACAACCCCGGCTCGTCCATGGTCGAGTCACTGACTTTGGTAATGTCCATCGCCTGCACGCAGATGAGAATGACCCCGGCGGAGTGCCTCGTCGCCGTCACCACAAACGCCGCTGCGGCGCTCAACCGAGCGGACCGAATCGGCACCGTCGCGAAAGGCATGCAGGCGGACCTCGTCATCCTCGATGTGGAGAACTACGATCAGTTACCATACAATGCTGGGCGCAATTGTGTGCGCCGGGTTATCAAGGGGGGTAGGGTAGTCCCACTCCGTTCGTGAGCGTAACTTGCAAACGCCCGCGGGTCGCAACCCGTGGGCATTGAGGATTCGTGTCCTACCACTCCCGACCGATTTCCCGCATAATCCCACCGCGCGAGAGTAGTACCTCGACGAAACACTGACAGGAGCGTCCCACATGAACCAACTCATCGAATGCGTCCCGAACTTCTCCGAAGGGCGGGACATGACCGTTATCAAGCAGATCACCGACGTCATTGAGAGCGTCGACGGCGTTACGCTGCTGGACGTTGACCCGGGGGCGGCGACCAATCGCACCGTGGTCACCTTCGTCGGTGCGCCGGAGCCGGTCATCGAAGCGGCGGTGCGCGC
>JAJDDU010000270.1 GCA_029260155.1 Phycisphaerae bacterium
GTCGGACGACGCGGTGGGTACGTTTGTTGTTGACGTTGTTCGCAACGACCTGACGCAGACGCTGATGGTCGGTGCCGAGCAGAGTGAGGAAATCGTGGTGTCGGGCAGCAGCCCGGCTGTGATTGTGGTGACCTCCGGCACGTCGCGGAGTATCCGTTAGTAAACGTATTCGGCTTGGCGGGGCGGGCTGTGGGGCCCGCCCCGCCCGAGTCGGATGAGGACAGTACTTGTGGGGAACACAGTTAGGATTGGAAAGGAACGAGGCATGAAGTTTATGAAGACGCTTTGTTTGTGCAGTTGTATTTTGGGAGTGGTAGGCACTTCCGCATTCGGGCAGGACATTTACATGTCGCCCGATGGAGAGGAGGCGTTGGGTAACCACGTCGTCTTTATGTCGCCGGGCGCTACCCAACAGATCTCGGCGTGGGCCTTCGTAGCACCAGGCTCAGGCCTGCCTGACATCGGTGCGTACACCGTTGCGGTTCGTTGCGAAGCGAACGGCGGAGCTTCCGGCTCGATCAACTACGACGCCGGGTCGCAGCTCGTCGACGGTGGTTTCGTCGGTCGTGCGGACTGGATTTTCCAGCCAGCTTTTCCGGCCTTTCCGACCGTCTTCGGTGGCGGCGAGAGTTGCGCCGTCCCGAGTACGTTCGGCGTTCCCGTTGCGTACACGGCATTCCCGAACGGAATCACGGTGATCGAGGGCACGCCTCAGTACATGCAGGAGTGGACGGTAACCTCCACCGCCGATGCGTGCGGCACGTTTACCGTGGACTTCGTCGCGACCGGTGAGCCGCCCCTCGGTGGATCCCTGTTCAGTGACAGCACCGGCTCGGGCGGCTGGGGAACACCGAACCTTCAGTCACTCACCATCGTGATCGGCCCGGGCAACGATGCTTGTGCCGATGCGGCGACAGCGAGCGACGGCGGCAATGCGGTCGACACCCTCTGCGCCACCACCGACGATCCGGGCCTCGCTTGCAACTCGCAGAACGACGTGTGGTACAACTACACGGCGACCTGCACGGGTACCCTTGATGCTACCACCACGCTCGGCGCCGGGAACATCGGCTTCTACTCGGGCGCGTGCCCTGCCTCCGATGGGGCTGAGTTGGCTTGCGGAGCGAATCCGAGCATCGCGGTCAACACCGGCGACTCTGTCCTCATTCGCGTTGGCAGTACCGATGGTTCGACGGGTGGCGGCAACTTGCAGGTCACCTGCGCTGCGGCTTGCACCGTTGGCGACAGTCCGGCGAATATCTTCGCGGATTGCGTGGTCGCGGGTGTCACCATTGACGAGGCTTGCACGGACGTTACCTGTGACGCTACCCTCGGTTGTGTCTTCAGTGCCAAGGCCACGAGCACGTCTTGTGACGACGGCGATGTCTGTACGCTCACCGACACCTGCACCGGTGGTCCGCTTGATGGCGGCCTGACGGGCGGCGGCGGCGGAAGCTGCGAAGGTGCCGACATCAATCCTTGCAACGACTTCAATGGTTGTACGCTCGACAGTTGCGACGCGGCAACTGGCGATGCGGTGACGGGTTGCATCAATGACGATGTGACTGACAACACTTGCACCTCGGATCTCGAGTGCGGCGATGGAACTTGCGGCGGCGGCGGCATCTGCGAGTGCGCGGCTTGCCCGAACCAGACCGGCGCGGACCAGGTTTGCCTGGAAATCCGCAACGCCCAGAATACGAACGGGACCGGCGAGTGTGGCAGTGACGCCGATTGTCCTGCCGGCACGATTTGCGTCGACGACAACATGGACGCCACCATCCCGGGCATCTGCGTCGAGCAGGTCTGCTTCTCGCTCGGCGACAAGATCGTCGTCGACATCGAGCTCGGAAGTCTGACCACCGCTGGGAACAACCTTGCTTGCGGTGCGCAGTTGGCCGTTGCGTGGGATACTTCGTCTCTCGAGCTCAAGGGGGATCCGGTATATGATCCGAATGGCGACCTCGCCTGGACGCAAGTGCTCTACGAGTTCATTGACGGACCTGGCGGAAAGCTCAACTTCGCGGTTGGTGTTCCGCTCGGCACGTGTGACCCGTCCACCGCCTCCAGCTGCGGTGCGATTGCACGCTTGAGCTTCACCGCGATTGCGGACTGCAAGAGCGGCGGCGTGTGGTTCGATTGCCTCACCATGGACGGTGACAAACCCGGCGAGTGCAACCCGGACAACTTGATCTCAGGTCCCGACGGCCCGATCCCGGTTACCGGTTGTGGCGGTGGCCTCCTGTCGGGTAGTGGCATCGGTGCCGACGTGATCAACGTCAACAACGACGCACCGGAGTGGGACTGCCCGCCCGAGCAGAACGGCCACGCGGACTGCAACAGCATCTTGGCGACGGTCGATCCAGGCTTTGCGATGACCGTGTCGGATCCGTGCGTGGGTGCCTCCATTCCTGGCACCACGTTCTGCACATCTGAGTTCTTCTTCGCGTGCGAGACCGCGATAGATTGTGGTGCTGGCGATCTTTGCAATGACGATTCCACCTGCGGCGGTTTTGTCTGTGTTCCAGATGATGTTGCGGGCGATCTCGGCTTCGTCGGCTTCTGTACAACGGACACTTGTAACGGTGTTACCTGTGCCACCGCGAGTGGGTTTGATGTGAGCGGCCTTATCGATGGCGAAATAGTGAGTCTGCCGCCGGGAATCGCGCTCATCGATTGCTCGTACACCAACGACTGTGGCGTCACGTCGACCTGCAGCACTGGCTTCCGCAACAGCGGCATGAATCTGCTGTGCGTCGATGTCGAAATGTCGCCGTCGATGGTTGCTGGCGATCCCGCCAACCCGATCACGCGTTGCATCGACTTCGAGTTGACGAAGTGCGATGTTCCGGGAGCCCCGGAGAGTTTCTCGGCTTCTGAGATGGTCGTGTTTGGTAATCCGAACCACCTTCCGGGTCACGGATCGGTGTGCTTCAAGGTTCCCCCGGGGAACTGGACGTGTCTGACGGCCGTCGATCAGAAGCACTCGCTCATGGCGACCTGCTTCGTCGAGTGCGTTGATGGCACGTACTCTGCCGAGTTCAAGGGCTCGCCGAACGCGAACCCGTCGTGCCACTGGCTGATTCAGGGTAACCTCGACGGCGATGAGCACATCGACATCGTTGACTACACGATCCTGGCCGGTCAGTACCTGGATATCCCGGCTACGGGTGCGAACTCGGCTTGCGATCTGGCCGGGTTCCATGCCGACCTGAATGGCGACGGATACGTGACCATGGCCGACTTCACGTTCGTGGTGTTCAACTTCTTCGACACCGCGAAGGAGCCGTGCGACGTGATCTGCAACCCGGGTCTGGCGCCTCCGAAGAGCCAGCCGCGTACCGAGGTCAGCGTCCGCGAGCTGGGTCGCATGGGTCTGGGCGAATTCGCTCGGGCAGCCGATGTGAACAGCGACGGCAAGGTCAATCTTGTTGACATGGCTTCGTTCCTCGAGCTCAACAGTGAGGGCGACGACGCTCTGACGATCGACTTGCTGGATGCCGTGGACAGCCGGATTTCGGACTCCGCCGGCCTTCGTTAGGCCGCAGCCCTAGGATCTGAATAACCTTCAACTGCAGCGTGTGGTGCCATGCACCACACGCTGCTTTCTTTTTTTTCGGTCCGTCAGCGGGGGAAATGTGGCCGTGGGGGACCTCAGGAGGGGTGGCAATATGCTTGCGGGCGGGTGTCAATCTTGTTAGAATCTACTTCAATTGTCGGGGACGTAGGCGCTGGCCAAAGAAGATTGTGGCTGGCGTGTTGAGTGTGTATGTCTTACGCCAAGAGCGCGGTGTGAAGCGTCGCCGCGTTAGCGAAGTGCCTTTTTAGGTGGGGAAAGCTATGCATGTCACCTGTAGAGATTTTGCGCCAGTTCTAGCATTGGTCTGTGGTTTGTTCTTTGCGCTTGCGAGTCCGTCCTCAGGGCAGTGTACCGTGGACCTGGACTGTAACGACACCGTGGCGTGTACGGTGGATACCTGTACCAATCCGGGGCCGGCCGGCGTGTGTTCGAACGTAGCGACAGACGGCTTATGCGATAATGGGCTGTTCTGCGATGGCGTCGAGACGTGCGACGCGCTGTTGGATTGTCAGGTCGGCACGGCGGTCGATTGCGCTGACGCGGTCGGTTGTACGGTAGACGCGTGTGACGAAGTAAACGACGTGTGCGTCAACACGGCTGTGGATGCCCTTTGCGACAACGCGCTCTTTTGCGACGGAGTGGAAACTTGTGACGCGGTGCTTGATTGCCTGTCGGGCGTGGCGGTGGACTGCACTGACGTGGTGGGCTGCACGGTAGACACCTGCGACGAAGTGAACGACGTTTGCGTGAACACGGCGACGGACAGCCTGTGCGATAACGGGTTGTTTTGCGATGGTGCCGAGACCTGCGACGCGCTGTTGGATTGTCAGGTGGGCGTGGCGGTGGACTGCACCGACGTGGTGGGCTGCACGGTGGATACCTGCGACGAGGTGAACGACGTCTGCGTGAACACGGCGACGGACAGCCTTTGTGACAATGCCGTCTTCTGCGATGGTGCTGAGACGTGTGACGCCGTCCTGGATTGCCAGGTGGGTGCCGATCCGTGCCCGGGGCAGCTTTGCGACGAGGTGGGCGCTGTCTGTGCGGACTGTTTTGTGGACCTTGATTGCGATGATGCGCTGTTTTGCAACGGTTTGGAGACATGCCTGGCTGGCGTCTGCCAACCGGGTGTCGCGGTGAATTGTGCCGATGCGGTCGGATGCACGGTGGACACTTGCGATGAGGTGAACGATGTCTGTGTGAATACGTCGACGGACGCCCTTTGCGACAACGGCCTGTTCTGCGACGGCGTCGAGACTTGCGACGCACTGCTGGATTGCCAAGCGGGCGTCGCGGTTGATTGCGCCGATGTCGTGGCTTGCACGGTTGACTCGTGCGATGAGGTGAACGACGTTTGCCTGAACACGGCGACGGACAGCCTGTGTGACAATGCCGTCTTCTGCGACGGTGTTGAGACGTGTGACGCCGTCCTGGATTGCCAGGTGGGTGCCGATCCGTGCCCGGGACAGCTTTGCGACGAGTTGGGCACGGTCTGTGTGGACTGTCTTGTGGACCTCGATTGCGATGATGCGCTGTTTTGCAACGGTTTGGAGACATGTCTGGCCGGAGTCTGCCAGCCGGGTCTCGCGGTGAATTGTGCCGATGCGGTGGGCTGCACGGTCGACAGCTGCGACGAAGTGAACGACGTTTGCGCGAACACGCCGGTGGATATCCTTTGCGACAACGGCCTGTTTTGTGACGGCGTCGAGACTTGCGACGCACTGCTGGATTGCCAAGCGGGCGTCACGGTTGATTGCACCGATGCTGTGGCTTGCACGGTTGACTCGTGCGATGAGGTGAACGACGTCTGCGTGAACACGGCGACGGACAGCCTGTGTGACAATGCTGTCTTCTGCGACGGTGCTGAGACGTGTGATGTGCTGTTGGATTGCCAAGTCGGGGGCGACCCTTGTCCTGGGCAGTCGTGCGACGAGGTGGGCACGACTTGTGTGGACTGCTTTGTGGACCTCGACTGTGACGATGGCCTGTTCTGTACTGGTGTGGAGACGTGCCTCGCCGGTGTTTGCCAAGCGGGCACGCCGGTCGATTGTGCCGATGCGGTGGGCTGCACGGTCGACAGCTGCGACGAAGTGAACGACGTTTGCGCGAACACGCCGGTGGATATCCTGTGCAGCAACGGCCTGTTTTGTGACGGTGCTGAGACGTGCGATGCGTTGTTGGATTGTCAGGCGGGCACGGCGGTGGATTGCAATGACACCGTGGGGTGTACGGCTGACTCGTGCGATGAAGTCAACGATGTCTGCCAGAGTATCGCGAGCGATGCGCTGTGTGACAACGGCCTGTTCTGTGATGGTGCTGAGACGTGCGATGCGTTGCTGGATTGTCAGGCGGGGGCACCCGTGGACTGCGCTGACACGGTGGCGTGCACGGCTGACTCGTGCGACGAGGTGAACGACGTCTGTGCGCATGCGACGACCGACAGCCTGTGCGACAATGGTTTGTTCTGCGACGGCGCGGAGACCTGCCATGTCGCGTTCGGCTGCCAGGCCGGCCCGGCGATCGTCTGTAACGACGGCATTGTTTGCACTGCCGACTCATGTAACGAAACGACCGACTCGTGTGGCTTCCTTCCGGTGAACGTTCTTTGCAGCAATGGCGTATTCTGCGACGGCGTGGAGGTGTGTGATCTCGTGCTGGGCTGCTCGCCGGGCGCGCCGGTCACCTGCACGGACGGCATCGGTTGCACGGTAGACACGTGTATTGAACTGAGCAACAGTTGCCAGAGCGCGCCGGTGGATGCGCTGTGTGACAACGGCCTGTTTTGCGACGGTTTGGAGACGTGCGACGCGCTGCTGGATTGTCAGGCTGGAACGGCAGTGAACTGTGATGACGCAGTGGGCTGCACGGCGGACTCGTGCGACGACGTCAACGACGTGTGTGTCAATTCCCCGGTGGACCTTAATTGTGACAACGGGTTGTTCTGTGACGGCGTCGAGGTGTGCAGTGTCGCGTTCGATTGTCAGCCCGGTCCCGCAGTTGTTTGTGACGACGTGGTGGGCTGCACGGTGGATTCGTGTGACGAATTCAACGATGTGTGCGTGAACATCGCGACCGATTCTCTCTGCGACAACAGCCAGTTCTGCGACGGCTCGGAGACGTGCGACGCGTTGCTGGATTGCCAAACTGGCACGCCGGTCGTTTGCGATGACGGCGTTGTCTGCACAATCGATACCTGCGATGAGGTGGCCGACGTGTGTGCGAGCATGGCCGACAACACTGCCTGCGACAACGGCTTGTTCTGCGACGGCGCCGAAACGTGCGATATCCTGCTTGGTTGTCAGGCCGCAGCTGCGATTCCGTGCGATGACGGCCTCAATTGCACGGTGGATTCGTGCGATGAAGTGGGCAACGCGTGTGTGCATGCGACCATTCCGGGCTGCCAGAACTGCTTCATTAACGCTGACTGCAACGATTCGATCGGCTGCACGCTGGACACGTGCGTTGCCGGTGACTGTGTGAATACGCCCAGCCATGTGCTCTGCAGTAACGGTTTGTTCTGCGACGGCGACGAGGTTTGCGATGTGACGCTCGACTGTCGCGCGGGGCCACCGCGTGATTGCGGTGATGGCATCGCGTGCACGACGGACGGCTGCGATGAGACTTTCGACGCGTGTCTGCACACCGCCAACGATAGTTTGTGTACCAACGGGCAATTCTGCGACGGCGTCGAGACGTGCGATGTGCTGCTGGGTTGCCGGTCCGGGACGGACCCGTGCGAGGACAGTATTCCGTGCACCGCGAACGCCTGCAACGATCTCACCAATACGTGCGTGACCGTGCCGATCGACACATTTTGTGACAACGGCGTTTTCTGCGATGGGACGGAAGTGTGCCATCCGTTATTCGGCTGCGAGTCGGGCGGATCGCAGTGCGACGACGGCATAGACTGCACGGTGGACACGTGCAACGAGGTAGTCAGCTCGTGCACCAACACGCCGGTGGATGACCTGTGTGACGATGGCGACCCGACGAACGGCGGGGAGATCTGCGATCCGAACCAGGGTTGCGTCCCTGGTCCGCTTCCGATCCTGGCGCATGTGGTGCCGATTGTGCTGCAGTCCCCGAGCGGATTGGACTCGACGATGGGCAGTCCGCCGTTGGGCGTTACGCGGGTTGAGGAAGGGATGCCTTTTGTCGTCGAGATGTGGGCTCAGCAACCCATGCAGTCGACCAATCCGCCGCTTGGCGGGATCTGTTGCGCGTTTGCCGACTTCGACTTCAACCCCAGCCTGATGGACTGCACCGGAGTATCGCCGTCGCCGCTCTACAGCGGTTTCAGCTCCGGCACCTGCGGGGTGGGGGTGGTGGACGAGTTGGGTGGTTGCACGTTCACGATATTGCAGGGTATCACGCCGGAATGGGTGCGTGTTGCGACGGTGATCATGTCCGCCAATCTGGCAAGTGCGGAGAACATAGTATCATCGGCTCCTGGTACGACGACGATGTCGATTTGCCAGTTCGGCACCGTTCCGGTTGATCAGATCGCGTTTGGTAGCACGCGGCCATTCAACATCGGGAACCCGTGTATCTACGACCTCGATGCGGACGACTGCATTACGTCCGGCGACTTGGCATTCTTCGCGCCTTGCTGGCTGCTTACGTCTGCTGATCCGGAGTGGGCAGCGTTCGGTTGTGCGGCTTCGGACTTTGATTGTAGTGGCGGGGTGAACACTGGCGATCTGGCGTTTTTCGCGTCGGCATGGCAGAAATGCTGCGATGATCCGACGATCATCTTCCCGCCGCCGCCGTGTGGTGGAGCGTTGGGGCAGGCGCTGCCGCCGGCGAGTCGCAAGACGACGGAGTCGTTCGGATTGCTCTACCCGGATGCGGATGACTTGCGTTTCAAGCAACTGCCAGAAGAATCAGTATCGGATCGGGCACGCCCGGGGGCGGGTTTGAATGATGGAGAAAAGCGTACAGAAGGCACGCCGATAAGCATGCGGGAAACCGCCGGCTCTCAAACGCCCCGTGGGCGTCTCGGAGACGGGACTACGGCGGCTGAGGTCGGACAATCGGCGTCGAGAATGGAGAATCTTGATCGATGATGGAAACAACGATTGCGATGTTGATGGCGGCGGTGATGAGCCCAGCTCAGTGCAACCCGCCGCCCGGGGTCGGCGACCTCGTGAGTGTACAACCGGTGGTCTTGCAGGCGGCGAGCGGCCTGGAAACGTCGCCCACGTTGCCCACCAGTGTTGCACAGGTCACCGTGGGTACTTTTGTGGTCGAGCTATGGGCTCGCCAGGTTGACCCGCTTGTTTCGCCTACGGGGCTGATTGGCGTGTTTTCCGACCTGACGTTCGATGGTGTGTTGATGACCTGCAACAACGTCACGGCGGCGACGCAGTTCAACTTTTTTCCGAGTGGCTCGTGTGCACCGGGACTCGCCGACGAAGTCGGCGGAAACACTCTTGATCCGGACATTGGTGTTGCGGATTGGGCACGGGTGGCGACGATCGACATGAGTGCCAACTTCGCAACGCCGGCGGTTTCAATGACTGCCGGTCCCGCGTCGACGGTGATTGCGATCTTCGGATGTGGAGTCGTGCCGGTGGCACGCATCGACTTCGGGGCGGCGATGTTCGACATCATCCAGCCTTGCACGTCGCCTGCTCAGTGTGACGATTTCGATGACTGCAACGGCATCGAGGACTGCGACGGTACGGGCCAGTGCGTGCCCGGTACGCCGGTCGTCTGCTCGGGATCGACGCCGATATGCGATCCGTCGAACGGGGCATGCGTCGAGTGCTTCGACAGCATGCAGTGCGAAGATTTCAATGCATGCACCGGCAACGTCTGCAATGTGAACCTCCACACTTGCGAGTTCCCGGTCGTAGAAAGTTGCTCCGACGGCAATGTCTGTACTCAGGATGTCTGCAACCCGGTCACCGCCGCGTGTACCAATCCGCCCGTGGACTGTAGCGACCCCATCATCTGCAACGTGGACTCTTGTGATCCGTCTGATGGAACGTGTTTTCACGATACGCCGTCGCCGGTGAACCTGGAATGGTCCCCAAGTATCGTGCAAAACCTGCTCTATGCGTGCAGTGGCGTCCTCAGTCCGGGGGATCTCGGGCAGCTCTGCACGAACGACGATCTGGGTGCCTGCAGTGGAAACCCAACCGACTGCGTGAGCGAGCAGTTTGATGTGCAGTTGATTGCCAGACCAGCGGATGGCGTTCCGGTGACGGTCTTTGGGCTGGAAGCGATCTTGACGTGGGAAACCGACAGCGTCACGCTTCTCGCCGCTGTGCCGGACTTCACTTACCAGTGGCTTGATGCGGGGTTTTCGGATGGACCCGCCAGCGGCAATCTCAACGACGGCATTCACAGATGCAACTCCGACGGCATGACGACCTGTAGTCAAAACCCAGACGATTGCGTAGCCCAGACGGGCGTGCCAGGTGATTTCTGCGTCGGAGGGTGGCTTCCGCTCAGTGATGGCGATGCGTTGTGGTCGGCGCAGGGTAATTTCGATCCGCCGCTGGGTATCGGCCCGGCTTGGATCCCCGTCGAGGGGCTGCCGATTGCGAC
Organism: Phycisphaerae bacterium; assembly: GCA_029260155.1. Classification (GTDB taxonomy): domain Bacteria; phylum Planctomycetota; class Phycisphaerae; order UBA1845; family UBA1845; genus OFTM285. The sequence goes on from JAJDDU010000270.1 coordinate 10,136, forward strand.
CTTTACGTTCACGGTGTCCAGCACCAAGTTGACGGCGATTAGTGTTGCGGCGTCGGTCGGTCCGGTTGCGCGTACGGCCGTGCTGTGGGGCGGGGAGTTCGAGTGCCCAACCGACGGGTCTACCTGCAATCCCAACGACGGTCAATGCGCGCCAGGGATCGAGTGCACGCGCATCAGCGAGGCGGCTGGATGCGAGATTCAAGGCGGGCTCGGGTCGGCGGTCATCCCGACGTCATGTGGCACGATCAATGATTGCGGTGACCTCGACGGGGACGCCATCACTGACGACGTCTGTTTCTGGGTCGATTGTGAAGTGACTGGCTGCAACGTCATCGAGCGCGTTTTCGGTGATATGGGTGGCCCGTTGGGAGAATGCCTGCCCGATGGGTTCGCCAACCTCGCCGACGCGCTCCATGCGCTGACCTGCTTCGCCGCCTCAAGCTCTTGTGCCCCGTTGAACGTGGACGTGGGTGGTCCTCTCGGGTCGTGCGTGCCGGATGGGTTCTGTAATTTGGCCGACGCGCTGCACGCGTTGACTACTTTCGCCGGGACCAGCGGGTGTTCCTGTCCTCTGGATTCTGGGGGCATCCCCGGTCCTTCGATCGCGGCTCCGCAGGTAGTGGACCACGCGGATATGTTCCTGGCGGCCAGCCGGCGCGCGATGCGCCCGGGCGACCAGGTCTCGGTCAGGGTTTTCGTGGACAATCCTCTGTCTGATCTTCAGAGCTATCAGTTGGACGTGGAAGCCAGCGGGGGAAGGCGCGGGCAGTTGGAGCTGGTGGAGATTTCAATCGACGACCGGTGGGACCATGTGTTCTCCCAGGAACCCGATACATTCGAGGCATTCAACCTTTCCCGCGGTCAGATGCTGCAGGGGATGACGAATCTGAAGGGTGTGGCGACGTCGGGTCAGGGGTACATGGCTACGTACACCTACCGCGCGTCGGACGATGCCGTTGGCACGTTTGTCGTCGATGTCCGACCCGATGTGGAGACGTTTCTGGTCGCGTCTAATAACCGGGGAATCCAAGTTGATTCCACTCGTCCTGCAGTCGTAGTTGTGTCCCCGAGAAACTCCCGCGCCGCGCGATAGTCGCGCGACACGGCGCTGTGACGGATATGGGGATGGGAGGCATCACAGCGTCGCAAAGAGACGATCCGAAGCCCGGAGGGGGTGCCCGGGCATCCAGAGTGGGACGTGTCTTTGGGATTTGTTGTGTCTCTTTATTGTTCGTTGGACCCGCGATCTCACTGTGACTGTGAGAATTACACAACGCGGCGAGATTGGCGGACGAAGAATCGACGGCGTGGCGTTTGCATTTTCCTTGTGGGTTGTTTTGGGGTGCCCGTGTGGTTACTCTATAATAGCAGGGGATTAGGAGGGGTGGGTCGCTAACGTGCGGCGCGTTGTCAATCGCTCCGCAAGTGCCTTTCTTCGTGTGCATCCTCTGTTCAATTGGCTCGCACGCGGGGTCCGCCTAAACGCGGCGGGACGCAGGCGGGGCGGCCCGTTGAGCGAGCGGAGGGGGGGGGGTGGAGTTCACTTGATCTCGGTACGACGATTCGATTTCTCTCGATGCGACGCTCGACGGGTGAACTGGGGAGAAGGTCTATGACATCAACACACTTGAGCATGTTGGGAGCTTGCTTCTGTCTGTGGGTGCTCGGCGCGCCGGCGGCTGGCGAGCGCCCGAACGACCTCAATACTCCGTTCGTAAATGGCGGTCCGAATAACAGTAACCCTGCGGATTCGCTATGCCTTGATTTGCGTGGCGTCCGCGACGCGATCGCGTTGGGTTCGTGCCAGTCAGATGATTCCGAGTGTCCGGGAGCGAGCCTGCATTGCGTGGACGACGATAATGATCCGCTCAATGGTGGGATCTGTGTTGATCGCGCCTGCTACGCTTCCGGCGATGAGGTGGTCGTCGACATCGAGCTAGGCCCGACGGGTGAACCTGTGTGTGGGGCACAGCTGTTCCTGGAGTGGGACACGAGCGCGATGGACTTCGTGTCCCTGGAGACTGATCCGGACAGCGAGTTCGGTGCCTCAGCCCCGATCATCAACCTGGTCGATTCCCAATCCGGGACAATTGATCTTGTCCTCAGCTTGGTAACGGCGTTACCGTGTGACGCGCTCACTGCATCTTCGCGCGGGGGCACGGTAGCGCGGCTTACATTCGTCGCCACCGAGAGTTGCCAGAACTCGGACGGTGTCTGGTTGCGTCCGCATAGCCCTGCGACGCGGATCGGGGGACCCAGCGGGGCGATTTCGATTGTCGGCTGCAACGGTGACACGGAACCCTCGAGGACTGACGCGATGTCGAATGCCACGCCGCCGCTGTGGAGTTGTCCCGAAG
>JAJDDU010000028.1 GCA_029260155.1 Phycisphaerae bacterium
TGCAGAACGTATCCGGAATGCAATCGCCGAGCGCCTGACCCATGTCGGACGGGACTGCCAGGTTCGTGGCCACGCACGCGTTGGCGACACACTCCCACCAAACGCAGACGTCGTCGGTGGCACCGCCTCCGTCGAGGTCGGCGCAGTCCGCCGCGGTGGTACACGCCGGCTCCAATCCGATGCACGTGCAGTTTCCGTCGCAAGTGCTGCTGCCCGGACCGCCTCCGTCGTCGCAGAGGGTCGTATCCGGTTCACACACATTGACCGGGCAGATCGCGGACGATCCGTCGCAGGTCGCGGCGATATCACACTCGCCGACGGCCGCGCGGCATAGAAAGCCGTTCGGCTGGACAGCGTCGAACGCCGGGCAGGCCGGACTCACACCGTCGCACGCCTCAGCGACATCGCAGCCGCCAGCTGCGGGGCGGCATTCGAAACCCATCGGCGCGATATCCGCAAAACACGAGCCGTCGGCAGGATTACACGTGCCGATTTCGCAGGCACCGTCGAATGAGGAACAGTCCGCAGGTGCCCCGGCCTGACATGAGCCTCCCGCGCACAGGTCGTCGACGGTACACAGGTCGCCATCGAAACACGGCGCAGCGTTGTTGGAATGGAAGCAGCCGGTCGCGGAATTACAAAAGTCCGCGGTACACAACTCTCCGTCGTCACAGCTCAACGGGCCGCCACCCACACAGAGACCGCCGGAACAGGCGTCGTTGATCGTACACGCGTCGCCGTCGCTGCACGGGACCGTGGTGTTCGTTGATACGCAAGTGCCGGCCGTGCATGTGTTGGTCGTGCAGATATTTCCGTCGTCGCACTGAGGATCCCCGGTGCATTGCGCCCCCACGGGATTCAGATTGAACATCTCCATGATGTCGATTCGGCTTTGGCCCTTCGAACCATCTATGACGGCGACGCGCGACAACGACTTGATTCCGAGCACATCGTGGAGATTATCCAGATCGAGGTAGATCAATGTGAGGATGTTGACGTTGGGGTCGCTTTGCGTGTCGGCACGCAGATCCAACGAGTCGATGTCCGCTCCTTCGAACCCGCCGGTGAAGCTCAGGAAGACCCAGTCATTGTCGTGGAAGTCAGACCATGTTTCGACATCCTGGACACGCACGAAGACGCCGAAGTCATCGCTCGACCCGCTCTCCCGTGTACCATTGTCACGAACATTGGTGTCGACGATGACCAGCTCAAACGTGCGCGTCGTGGTGACGTCGTCGAACGGAATCACACCGCGGTTGATTTCGCCCGCGTCGTTGGCAAAGAACAGAGATTCGCTTGGCGTAAACGTCCCGCCGAATGTCTGGAGGTCCGGGTTCGGCGTCAGGGAGTTGTTGAATCGAAACTCCACGCCCTTGATCCCCGCCGGAATGCCGACGGCACACGCTGCCCCGCCGGCATTAATGTTGTCCGTATAGGTGATGGTGGGAACGCCGGCCTCCAGGCGATTCACCTCGGCGGAGTTGGCAGCGGTCTGGTAGAGACTGTCGGCGGGAGTTGACCCCGTCGAATCGATGAACGTGGAGCAGTCAAAGGGGAAGTTCTCGACGCCCAACACCAGGGGGCAGCCTGGGTCGGAGCAGTGTACGACCGCCGCGTTCGCCATGTCGGCCGTCGGATCGATCAGCGCGGCTCCGTGGCCTCGCGTTGTCGAATCAAAGGCGGTGGTGCCCAGATTGGCCGCGAGGAACGCCCCGAGGTCCGTTTCAAGGAATTCGTTGGTGATGAGCGCATTGGCAGGAACGCCCTGAGCCGCGAGGTACACGGTCGCTTCCAAATCCGCGCCGGCGGCGTCCAGCCCCTGCGTAGGATTGATCGCCTGGACCGTCACCGCCTGAATCGCAGAGACACTCGGCGGAAGTGGCGGAGTCGCGGTCGCCGTGACGTCAATCACTGTTTCCGCGCCGTCGGCCGCGCCGGGTTCGCCCGTGACGAACATCGTCAACTCACCCTGCGTGAGTCCGACGAGTCCCGTTGCACCCGTACCGCCCGTCGTGATCGAAGCGATTCCGGACGGCACCGGCGGGCCGGCACTCGTGATCTCGATGTCGGCCGGCGAATTCCCGCCGACGTTCGCAACTGCATGCGAAGATTCGTACGTGGTCCCTGCCAGAACCACAACCGGGTGAGCGTAGGCCACGCTCGGTTCAGGGCCTGAACTGGAACGTACCACCGAGCCGGGTGTCGGATAAAATGGACCGCTTGCGCGGCTGTGGCGGTAGGCGTTCTGCGCGTCGAGCGCGGGGTTGTCCGCTGCTGCTGTTTCCGTCGTCTTGGCCTGATCGATGTAGATGCGGGCGTAGCCGTCGGCGAGTCCGGGATCGGGGCCAATGATGGCCAACTCGGGCACCTGAGCGGTGAGGTTTGTAAACGCGCCGAGCAACGGCAACGTGCAATCCAGGTCGATGGCCCCAACCGCAGGAATCCCGGAACACGTACCCGGACCTACGCTGGGCTGCAACGTGACATCGAACAGGGCGTCGTCATTTGCTGCGAATGCGTCGAGCAGGGCAGCGGGCCGGAGTCCCAGGGTTGCCGACGGGAGATCGGGGTCCGCACCGGCTGCGCCGCAATCAGCGGCGTGCTGATCGTCGCACAACTCGACGTACCCCGGAATCTCGTCGCGGTTGACCAACAGGTACGCGCCGGACCCGTTCTGGATGACGCCACTGCTGGTTTCACCGGCCATGTCGATCAGGTTCTCCGCCAGAACCGGGTAAATGTCGGAAGCGGCCATGCTCGTTCCACCGGTACTGTGGTTGCCGTTCATGGCGATGAACGCATAAGTGCCATCGGTTGCGGAGATTCCGTCGTGAATTAGGGCGACGCGACTGGTCGAATCGCCTAACAGGTTTGTGGGCGTCGGAGCAACGCACTTCTGCGAGTCCGGTCCGTCATCGGGGCAGTCGTCCAGATAGATCGTGCATGGCAATCCGGTGATGCTACACGTCCCCGCCGTCGTGCCGCCGGCGTAGTCCAGCCACCCCAAGACCACAACGCCGCTGGAGGGCCGCGGAATGGTCCCCACGGGGCACATGGCCGGGGTGTTCAAGACGCAAAACGTCGGCAGGTCGAATCGGTAGTTGACCAGCGTGTTGCCTGAACTGGTGCGATCACCTTCGACCTCGTAAAACGTCAGGTTCAAATCGTCGGCGACCAGACCTGTGGCCAAGCCCGTTTCGGTCGGCAGCCAGATTTCGACGAACTCCTGGTGCACATTGGTGGGGTCGCGCCCGACCGCACCGTCCGCCGCGCCGGGCGGATTGTTGTACACTTCCGTAATGATCGGGTGATCGGGATCCGCGCCGACCGCCGGGACGACCGCAAAAACCATGAGGAGAAGCCCCCCAAACATCCACCACATCGCTCTTCCGCTTCCGTTCATCTAACCACTGCTCCGTTTGTCAAACTGTCTACAGACTGTCATCCATCGCGCGCCAGATCTGATCCATGATGGGATTGTCCAACACACTGAAGGGTGTCCCCAATTCGTTGTTCGTGAAAATGCCGGGATTCGAAACCCACGACACGTGTCCGTCTATGAAGGCGGCGTTCACGCCTTTCTTGTGTGCCGACTTGATGACCTTCGGTAAGTGCACCAGGTCGCTGAAAACCGCGATCGTATGGCGGAAATCGGTCAGCGGCTTACCACTGAGTAAGTGTCGCCGGCCGTATCCCGCCCGCGTGGTAAAGCCCTCGTTGGGTGGCCAAGCGTTGTCCGACGTATCGAGCGAATGAAACGGATCCCTCTGAAACGGGCAGTACACCAGCTTGGGTTCGTTCAGGAGTTTCTTGTTCGAGACGAGCGGTCCGAAGTTCGAGCTCCAGTCGCTACCGCCGAAGATAACGTAGTTGAACTGCCAGGCGCCGTCGGCTGGATCCTCGTTGAGCTGCTGAAACTTGCCCCGATCCTCCAGCAGCAACGACTGCGCGAGGAAAATCGAACGAAGATTGGTCTTACACACCGCGTCCTTGGCAGAGCCCTTGGCGGTCTTCAGCGAGGGCAGAAGAATCCCCATGAGCACCGCAATGATTGACACGACGACCAGCAACTCGATAAGCGTAAAACCGCAGCCGCGCACCGCGCAGCCCGACGACCTGTTCGCGCCGGCGTATGGACGATCAATCCCTTGTCGTTTCGCCCCGATCACAAACTCACGCTCCTAGTCGATGTACCCGAGCTCAAAAAGACGATTCACGATTTCACTGTCGATCTCGACATCACCGCGTGCCTGCTGTTCCGGCGGCTCGCTAAGACCACGCCACCAGCGGTCCATCTCCTTTACATGGCTGTTCAACACGCCGTCATACTCGGATTTGCACGCGAGATTTCGCGTCTCGTGCGGGTCGCGAAGCATGTCGAAGAGGAGGCATTGCACATCCTGCGCGCAGGACTTGAACAGCTGGCGCGGCGAACCGCAGCGATCGAGTTCCCCGTTGCTCGGCTCGAACTTGCAGGTCCGGTGCAGTTTCCAGAACGCCGTGCGGGCGAATTGCTGGTAGCGGCGTCCCATGCGCAACTCGCCGAAGACCGGTCGCGGCGCCTGCGCGTCCGAGAGAAGATCGCGACTTGGACCTGTGTTTTCGACCCCCGCCATGCCCAAGAGCGTTCCCGCCAAATCCACCAGGCTAACAGGGGCCGTGCAGCGAACGCCCGAAGGCCCCTGGGGAATGTGGGCGACGAGCGGAACATGCGTCAGTTCATCGTAGAGCGTATGCCCGTGGCCGATCGATGCGTGATCGAGAAACTCGTCCCCGTGATCAGCCGTCACCACAATCGCGAATTCGTCGGCGACCCCGAGTTCCTCAAGCATCGCCCGCAGCACCTTGATTTTTCCGTCCAGCCTGCGGACGGCACCGTCGTACATCTGGACCATCTGCACCAACTCGTCTTCCGAGAGAGTGCGTTCTCCGCGAGTCACCGCCCGCCGCAGCAGGCCGTATTCCTGCGCGCTGTACCCGTTGAAACAATTCGTATCTCGATCCCCGCCAAACTCCTTGACGTGTCGCCGTCGCGGCTTGTAGGGCCAATGCGCTTCGAGAAGATGCAGATACGCGAAGCTCGGCGTCTCTAGGTCGCTCGTGAGCCATTCCCGAAACGAGCCGATCAGCCCGTCAGCCTTTCCGGCATTGGGAACGTACTTTTGAAAGCCCCGATTTAATCCGGTAAACTCCCCGAGTTGAGCGTTGTTGATAAACGCCCCGCACCGCCAGCCGGATTGGGTGAATTGCTCGGCGAGCATCCACGGCAGATTGCACACGCGATCGGTCGTGATCGTCGTTCGCCCCCGGCTGCGCTTGACGCCCTCGAACGCGCCGTGCTCGCTGGGATAGAGGCCCGTGAGCAACGAAGCGACCGACGGCTTCGTCCAGGAGCTGGTGCTGTAGGCCTGCTCCCACAGAACGCCCTCCCCGGCCAATTCGTCGATGGTCGGTGTCGTGCTTCTCCCGTATCCGTAGCTGGATACGTGATCCGCCCGCAAACAATCTATGACTACCAGTAGTACGCCACGCAAAGTATTACGCCAGTCTTCTAGTAGAATCCCGCAGTCGCTGCGACGGCAGCTCCATGGACCCTAAGCACCCTCCAGGTCCGCTTTATACCACTGCCCGGGTGCTAACGGGCGCCGCGTTAGACCCTTCTAACGTCCTTTGTCAAGCGTCGTCACGGTGCGGTAGGATGCCCGTCGTGAGTATTGGACGCTGCGGAGGACTTGGCAAACGGCGCGCCCGAATGGCACGAATCCTGCAAAGGGGTGCTCCGTTCGGTTTGCCGGCGTCCAGGCAGCCCGTGTCCGAGAGACCGGGCGATCGGCCAAGACCCCGGAGTGCGAGTTCTTCCACGAATCGCGACAAGACTCGCAGCAGCACTGGCCGCGCCCCGCAAGATCCAGAATTGCGATGGGCCGGCGGAAACAAGAGTGAAACGGATTATGATGCACTCAAACTGCAACGCAGAACGCACTGAAATGGACTGGAGCGCGGAATGCTGATGTCAAATCGCCCAGACCCCGCGAGCCGCGCGCGCCGCATGATGGTCTACTGCCATGACAGCATGG